>NZ_KV813475.1:0-4226 GCF_001813645.1 Pseudomonas sp. HMSC063H08 | reverse complement strand
TCGAGCAAAAGGTGGGCGGGCTGGACGCTTACTCTAAACGTCGTCTACACTCCAAAAATCGGAGCGGCTCCACTATTCAACACAGAATTAGTGCTGCCGAATCTCCTTGAGTGGCAGCTTCCAAAAGATAGCCGAGGGCGCGTTCTAGCCGCGGCAGAAAAAACTGGAGTAGATGATGAGGCACATAACACTTGCCGCGATATTAATCGCTGCTACAAATTTACAGGCTCACGCTGAGAACCTAGACGAACACACCTATAAAAATTACGTAGATAAAAGCGGCAATATTAGCCTGCCATCAGATGTACGGAAAACTTGGAGTCACCTAGGGTCTTGGATTGTTGGTGACAAAAAATCACCAGGTTATGGTTTCCATGATGTTTACACTCAACCTGAAGTGGTTGATATTTATCGAAAAACATCTGAATTTCCCGACGGTGCGGTTTTGGTCAAGGAAATTCGTACGGTGGAAGAAGGCGCTCAAACAACAGGACTGGCTCAATGGGCGGGCGAAACTAGTGTCTGGTTTGTAATGGTCAAGGATAAGAAAAATCGATTTAAGGGCAATAGCAATTGGGCTGAGGGCTGGGGTTGGGCGCTCTACGAAGCCAAAGATCCAAAGGTGAATGTTTCTAAGGGATTTCAAGCAACGTGCATGGGCTGCCACATACCTGCCAAAGAAACTGACTGGGTATTCATACGCGGCTACCCAACATTGATGAAAGCAACTCCTTGATATCTCTACGGCGTCGCTACAGGCCGCGGAAGTATGGACTCAGCATTTCCGCGGCCTGTTCGCTTCTTCATCGACAAGCTTATGATACTCCATACAGGGCATCTCGCAATTGAAACTCATGGCAGCGTCATCGCTGAAAAAATGCTGGAGCTCTTAGAGGGAAAAATTAAACATCAGTAGATGTACACTGCTTAGCTAATTGGTTAGTTACGGATCTACCAGGCCTCCTAGGCAAAGAGTCTAGGATATCGTCTCATTTGAGACTCTATTTAAGGCGTCACTTTCATCATCTTGTAGTACTGCGGCGCTCAATCATACGAAGGGTTATGCTATGAATCGGTTACATGTAATAAGCGCTAAAGATGCAGCAGGCCCTACTGCTGATGTTTTTAATTCAATTAAGCGTTCTTTAGGAATGGTTCCAAACGCTTTCCTTGTGGCTGGAACTAACAGCCCGCTGGCCTTAGAAGCGGCCCTTGCACTCGATGCGGCCCTGCATAAAGCCAGCTTGAGCATCAAAGAAATTGAAATTATTAAACTGACGGTCAGCCAAGAATCGGGATGCGATTACTGCCTTGCGGCACATACAATGATAAGTAAAGGCGCCGGGTTGGCGGAGGTGGAAATATTGGCGGCGCGCCATGGCACCCCTTCAGGTAGCACCAAGTCCGACGCGCTTTCAAAGTTTGTTAGGTCAGCGGTTCGAACAACAGGAACGGTGCCTGCAAATGTAGTTGATGAGTTCAAGCAAGCCGGGTACAGCGATCAGCAAATTATTGACACTTTGCTTGCAATCACCAGCATTACATTCACCAATTTAGTCAATCGTGTGAATGACACACCGCTGGACTTTCCAGCCGTTAAGTGATGAGCTATTGCTTTAGGCTGACCTTTGACTAGCTCTTAAAGTCATTGGCTAATAAGCAGGATACTGGCCTCGGCTGCTACGGATGAGTTCGCAGCTTCATTTATGTACTTGACGATAATCAGTCATCCGAGAGGCCATTTTTCCTTGCTACCTTAAATAGCCTTGGTTTGCAGGTGGAGGGGAGGATAATCGACATGAAATACCGGGCGCTAAACTGTGAGCTCTATGATTTTATAGAGACAATCTGCATGTATCATTCCTTTCTAGAGTTACAAACAGTAGACGGCGTCAATATCAAGGCCATAGCTTTAACCACCAAGACAACAGCCAATAAAGAAGAGTATCTTCAGCTGGAGTCGCCTGGTTTCATCCAGGAGGTGAGGCTGGACATGATCTCTGTAATAACCTTATTGGATGGGAGTTCAAATGGACAGAGGAAAGAATTTACCAGCAGACCGGACAACGATGTATGCGTTCCAGACGCGCACGAGCGATAAGGATCAAGCCATTTGCCTTGTGAGCCTGCATTTTTTATGCATTTTAATCAGATCCTTAAAGTAGGCTTCGGATGTTTCCTTGTGTGAACGATAAGCAATCCATTATTTTTGATGAGTTTCAGGCGTGTAATGCCATCGATAACATAGAGCTAAAGGCGGGCGGCGATGGTATTGATACGCAAGATACGGTCTTCATTGTTCGAAGTGTAGGGCTTGGAGCTCGAGTGGTCAGGTATTAACCTTGCTAAGGTTACGGCAATTACCAGGCTAATCACGTGTTTGTGAGTCATTGCCTGCGGGGGAGTATGCTCGCTAAGTAGGCTGCTTGAAACTGGCGATGATTACTTTGTCCATGGTCTTGATCGCACTTGAGAGGCTCATCATTTTCCTATCAAGCGGTCGGTGCCGTCTGTGGTATTTAGGGAACTTTCATTCGGCCTTTAGGTGGCCATTACAACAGTCCTGATACTTTGGAGCCCTTTATGAAGATTATCGGGTCTCACGGACATCAAGGCGGCCCAGCATTATAGGTTCAACGCCCATTAGATTCGTGCCTTCTAGTGTTACCGTGATGCTTAGGAAACCATGATATCTAATTACGCCAGGCCACTTTATTCATATTCGAGAGAAAATTATGAACTATTATTAATTTGCTGGCTGGTCCGGGTCTGCTGATATGCGAACTTGATTACCATCTTCTGCGTGCGCCGATGATTATTATTTTAATTTGGTTTGGATATGATATATGTTTTGAGGTGGAGATCATTGATCTGCTTCCGCTGATCAATAGTGGACCATTTACCTCATGGGCTATTCCTGTCTTGGGTGTCCGTGGCACAAGTTACTTCTTGGGTGCTTCAGGGTGGATTTTTGCCTTGCTATTGTTTCTGGGTTTTTGGAATAAGAAAACTGGTGTATTTAGGTGCGCTAGAATCCTGCGTAACTTTTGTAAGCACTTTGACGATGCTGCCTTTTGTTCCAGGTGCCTGGCATTCAGGCGCAAGTGGTTTTCAAGCGATGACTATCGTTTCGGCCTTTCTGCTGAAAGATCTTGTTTTGCTCGTCGTATCTGTATATCTGTTGAGGCAGGATGTATCGCGCGTAGTGAGTTCTCGCGACGCGTCTAATTTGGAGAGCGGCGTTTTGCAAGGTAGTTGTTGCGTGAGCCGTGTTTTTAAGCTGCTATTTTCAGTGCCGACTGCTCCCGCTCTGGGTTGAGTGTGACGGCGCCGACAGGTTGCCAATTTCGCGTGGCACCTGACCAGCGATGATGCAGATGCCGCTAAGAGCGTGGCACATGAGCATACGACGTTGTTTCAGCGTAAATTTCTGATTTTTTGCAGTAAAACCTGAAGTCGAAGATATGAGTCTCATAGGCTGGTGATGAGTGAAAATGGCTACGGGGCTCAAGCCCTGCCGCATGCCAGCATGCGGCAGGTTTTTTCCGGTGCAGATCAAAACGGCTCATCGTCCTCAGCACCATCAGCGTCCTTGCGCTTTCGTTCACGTGATTTGATTTTTGTCTGGGCGATCAAGCTGCTGTGTTGCAGACGGTAGGACTCGTTGCCCGTTTCGACGATGTGGCAGTGGTGTGTCAGCCGATCCAGCAGCGCCGTAGTCATCTTGGCGTCGCTGAATACACTCGACCATTCCGAGAAGCTGAGGTTGGTGGTGATGAGCCCGCTGGTGTGCTCGTACAGCTTGGACAGCAGGTGAAATAACAGCGCTCCACCGCTCTGGCTGAAGGGCAAATATCCTGCCCATCGAGTATCACCAGGTCTGTGCGACGCAGCCCTTGAGCGATTCGGCCTGCCTTACAATCGTATTTTCGCGCTCCAACAAATTGGCTGGATCCACCGTGGAGTAGAAGCGCACGCGTTTGTTATGCGTCGTGATGGGCTACAGCACCGGAATCAAGCAAGCCACACACATCACAACTCGTCCACTCCCCGGCTTCGACAAGGGCAATCCTGGCAAGCTTTGGGATCACATAAGCGGCATGCAGAATATGCCTGATCTAGGTTACGCACCAATTTGCGAAGCAGCTTGTCACTAAGAGCCTCAAGGGTCTTACACTCGTCGGGGCTCAGGACTGTTGGCGCTGATGGAAAATTGACCCACCCTG
>NZ_KV813474.1:24426-41412 GCF_001813645.1 Pseudomonas sp. HMSC063H08 | reverse complement strand
CAGCCGTCCTCGACGAACAGGCTGTGCCGCTGTAACCGTTCGGCCCCCTTCATTGCCATGTAGCGCTCCACCGTGGCGCGATTCAGGCGCCGCAGACGCTCGATGTCGAGGGGTGTTTCCCTGTACCGCTGACCGTTCATGCGCCGCCTCCGAGAGGGCTCTCCAGGTATGCCGGAGAAACTTTTCCCTCGCGGCATCGGTTATTCGCTGGCGCGCAGGAGTTCGTCGCTCGGTAAGGGAGCGATATTCGCTGGGCGCATTGTTTATACGTAGGGTGAAATTTCGCGTTACATATGTTCGCCTGTCGTTTCCAATTTTCGAAAGGCAATAGGAGTTTCATCCAGGGTTTCTTTTGGAAACCTGTCGGTAATGGATTCGCAATGCTTTCGTTAAGGTGCGACAGACGAGGTCGCGAAGACTTTCAGCGTCATTCCGTGAAGTGTTTCAAATAGCCAGCATCCCTGGTCGCTGATGTGGATTGCATAAAACACAGAACGCTCGTACCGGCTCAACTACAAGATCTGGTAGGTGCCAGACAGGGTATGCGGGATTGCTAAGCTGATGCTTCCTGCAATGCCGGAGGTTGTAGCCAAGTTGTAATTTTATTCTTTCGGTACGCAGGAAAAGGCTCTGGAACAGGCAGTTGGAAAGTTCCAGGGTTGTTTCCGCAACGAGATCCAGGGAGCGCTGATCCGGGGGATGAGCGCATTTTTTCTCAAAGTTCCGAATGAACCGGGGTGTTCTGCGGTATTTCTCGCCGAGCGGGCAAGAAGTGCGAAATAGAGCGCTTGGGTACTTCTCGGGTTACGGAAATGTGTAACGAGAGAGAATAAAAGATGAATAATTCGAATCTTGCTGCTGCGCGTAATTTGATACAAGTTGTTACCGGGGAATGGAAGTCCCGTTGCGTCTACGTCGCTACGCGCCTCGGGCTGGCCGATCTGATCGAGAGCGGGATCGACAGCGACGAGACGCTGGCCGCCGCGGTCGGTTCCGATGCCGAGCGCATCCATCGACTGATGCGCCTGCTGGTGGCCTTCGAGATCTTTCAGGGCGATACCCGCGACGGCTACGCCAATACCCCCACCAGCCACCTGCTGAGGGATGTCGAGGGCTCCTTCCGCGACATGGTGCTGTTCTACGGCGAGGAGTTCCACGCCGCCTGGACGCCCGCCTGCGAGGCGCTGCTCAGCGGTACCCCAGGCTTCGAGCTGGCGTTCGGCGAAGACTTCTACAGCTACCTGAAGCGCTGCCCGGATGCCGGCCGGCGCTTCCTGCTGGCAATGAAGGCGAGCAACCTGGCCTTCCACGAGATCCCCAGGCTCCTGGATTTCCGCGGGCGTAGCTTCGTCGACGTCGGTGGCGGTTCCGGCGAATTGACCAAGGCCATCCTGCAGGCCGAGCCCAGCGCCCGGGGCGTGATGCTCGACCGCGAGGGTTCCCTCGGCGTGGCCCGCGACAACCTCTCCAGCCTGTTGGCAGGGGAGCGTGTCAGCCTGGTGGGCGGTGACATGCTGCAAGAGGTGCCGTCCAACGGCGATATCTACCTGCTGTCGCGGATCATCGGCGATCTGGACGAAGCCGCCAGCCTGAGGTTGCTCGGCAATTGCCGCGAGGCGATGGCCGGCGACGGCCGGGTGGTGGTGATCGAGCGGACCATCTCGGCCAGCGAGCCGTCGCCGATGTCGGTGCTCTGGGATGTGCACCTGTTCATGGCCTGCGCTGGCCGCCACCGCACCACCGAGGAGGTGGTCGACCTGCTCGGGCGCGGCGGCTTCGCGGTGGAGCGGATCGTCGACCTGCCGATGGAAACCCGCATGATCGTCGCTGCCAGGGCCTGAATCGGAACTCTCAACGGTTGGCCCCGGCGGTTTCGCCGGCGGCCAGTTGGCCGGCGCCCGGCGCCAGGTCGCCGCTGCCCCAGCCGAGCGCCTTGTAGAGGGCGATGACGTTGACGAACGAGGCGGTCTCCGCCTGCGCCAGTTCCTCGCGGATCTGGTACAGCGCGCGCTGGTTCTCCAGCACCGCCAGGTAGCTGCCGGCGCCGGCGCGGTAGCGTTCGTTGGCGATCTCCAGGGCGTTCGCGCCATGGGTCGCGGACTGGAACAGGGCGACCAGCCGACGCTGGTGTTCGGCCAGTTGGTTGAGCGCGTTGCCGACGTCCTCCTGGGCCAGCAGCAGGGAGCGCTGGTAGCGCGCCAGCGCGGCGTCGGACTGCGCCTCGACGGCGCGCAGGCGGGCCCGCACGTTGCCCAGGCGGAACGCCGGCCAACTGACGCTGGGCGCCAGTTCGAAGGCGCGCGAGGCGCTGCCGAGGTCGCCGCTGCGCAGGGCGAAGAAACCGATGAAGCCGCCCAGGTCGAGGCGCGGATAGAGTTCGGCGGTGGCCGCGCCGACGTCTTCGGTGCTCGCTGCCAGTTGCCGCTCGGCGCTGACTACGTCGGGGCGCTGGAGGATCAGGCGGTCGACGTCGCCCAGCGGCAGGTTCTTCGCCAATGGCGCGGCGCCGCTGCCGTCGAGGATCGGCGCGCCGCTGCCGGGTGCCTCGCCGCGCAGCACGTCGAGGCGATAGCGGGCGCTCTCCAGCGCGGTCGTCAGTGGCGGAATCGCCGCTTCGCTGCGCAGCAGGTTGGCCTGGGCGTTCTCCACGTCCTCCGGCAGGCCGCTGCCCAGTTGCAGGCTGCTGCGGGTCAGCTCCAGGGTGTCGCGCCAACTGCGCACCTGGGCGCGCGCCACGTCCAGCCGGCGCTGGTAGCCCTGGATCTCGAAGTAGGCGCGGGCGGTGTCGGCGGCGATGCTCAGGCGTACCAGCCGGAGGTCGGCGTCGGCCGCTTCGGCGCGGGCCAGGGCGGCGTCGGAAAGTCGGCCGAGGCGGCCGAACAGGTCGATTTCCCACTGCGCGTCGAAGCCGGCGCGGTAGCTCTCCGCCAGGCGCCGGCGCGGCTCGCCGTCGTAGTCCAGCTGTTGTTCGATGCTGCGGCTGTAGCCGGCCTGGCTGGTGACCTGCGGCAACTGGTCGAGCCAGCGGTCGTCGAACAGCGCGCGGGCGCTGCGCAGGTTGGTGCGGGCCTCGCGGATGTCGTGGTTGCGCGCCAGCGCCTGGTCGACCAGGCGCACCAGTTGCGGATCGTCGAAGAAGCTCCACCAGGGCGCTTCCCGCCGCTCGCCGGAGAACTCGCCGAGGTGCTCGCTGGCGACGCGTGGCGGCGGCGACTGCGGACGCTGGTAGTCGGGGCCGACGCTGCAGGCGGCCAGGCCGGTGCCGACCGCCAGGGCCAGCGCCAGGCGCGAAAGGTTCGGGTAGGAGCGCTTCATGCCTTGTTCACCAGCAGATCGGCCTCGGCCAGTTGCCGGCTGCGCGGGCTCTTGTCGACTTCCGCGTGGTTGCGCGCCAGCAGGGTATAGACGGTGGGCAGCACGAACAGGGTGAAGAGGGTGCCGACCAGCATCCCGGAGACGATCACCACGCCCAGGCCGAAGCGGCTGGCGGCGCCGGCGCCGCTGGCGAAGAGCAGCGGCACCAGGCCGAAGACCATTGCCGCGGTGGTCATCAGCACCGGCCGCAGGCGGATCTGCGCGGCGCGCAGGATCGCCGCGCGGCGGTCGAGGCGCTCGTGGAGTTGCAGTTCGTTGGCGAACTCGACCATGAGGATGCCGTGCTTGCTGATCAGGCCGATCAGGGTGACCAGGCCGATCTGCGTATAGATGTTCATCGTCGCGTAGCCCAGCGCCAGCGGCAGCAGCGCGCCGCAGATCGACAGCGGCACGGTGATCAGGATGATCAGCGGGTCGGCCAGGCTCTCGTACTGCGCGGCGAGCACCAGGTAGATCACCACCAGGGCGGCGAGGAAGGCGAACACCAGGGTGTTGCCTTCCTGGGTGTATTGCCGCGAGTCGGATTGCCAGTCGTGGCTGAAGCCGGCCGGCAGGCCGCGCGCCACGTCGTCGAGGAAGGCCACCGCCTGGCCCATGGAGACGCCGGGCGCGGGGATCGCCTGGAGGGTCGCGGCGTTCTGCTGGTCGAACTGGATCAGCTTGTTCGGTTCGACCTGAAGCTCCACCCGGACCACCGTCGACAGCGGCACCAGGTTGCCGTCCTGGGTGCGCACGAACTGTCGTGCCAGCGCTTGCGGAGTGAAACGCTGGTCGCGCAGGCTCTGCGGGATCACGTCGTAGGAGCGGCCTTCCATGCCGAAGCGGTTGACGTAGTTCTCGCCCACCAGCACCGCCAGCGACTCGCCGATGTCCTGCATGCGGATGCCCAGGCTGTTGGCCTTGGCGCGGTCGATGCGGACCTGGACCACCGGGTTGTTGTAGTCGAGGTCGCTGTCGACCACTACGAACAGCCCGCTCTGTCGGGCCTTCTGCTTGATCTCTTCCATGGTCCGGTAGAGCACCGGATAGTCCTGCGGGCTGCGCAGCACCATCTGCACCGGCAGGCCGCCGGTGGAGCCGGGCAGGGCGGCCAACTGGAAGGCGAAGATGCTGCTGCCCTCGACGTCGCCGACCTTGCCTTGCAGCTCGGACTGGATCGCCGAGGCGTCGCGCTCGCGTTTTTCCCAGGCCGCCAGGTTGATCCCGCCGAAGCTCGCCGCCGGTCCGTCGGTGCCGTTGATGATCCAGGTGCTCACGGTTTCCGGGATGCTGGTGTAGACCTGGTCGAGCTTGCGCGCGAACAGTTCGACGTAGTCGAGGTTGGCGTGCTGCGGCGCCTTGATCGCGGTGAGCACCGCGGCCTGGTCCTCGGTCGGCGCCAGTTCGCGCTTGGGCATCGAATACAGCAGCGGCAGGCTGATGCACACCAGCAATGCCAGGCCGCCGGTCAGCCAGCGGTGGCCCAGGGAGAACTCCAGGACCTGCCCGTAGCGCCGCGTCAGGCCGCCGAAGAACCACTCGGCGGCGCGGCCCATGCGCCCCTCGTTCTGGTGTGCCTGGAGCAGCAGCGAACTCATCACCGGCGACAGGGTCAGCGCCACCACCCCGGACACGATCACCGCGCCCGCCAGGGTCAGGGCGAACTCGCGGAACAGTGCGCCGGTGAGGCCGCCCATCAGGCCGATGGGGGTGTACACGGCAGCCAGGGTGATGGTCATGGCGATCACCGGGCCGGCCACTTCGCGGGCGCCGATCAGCGCCGCCGCCACCGGCGACTTGCCTTCCTCGATGTGGCGGTGGACGTTCTCCACCACCACGATGGCGTCGTCCACCACCAGCCCGATGGCCAGCACCATCGCCAGCAGGGTCAGCAGGTTGACGCTGAAGCCGAAGGCCAGCATCAGCGCGGCGGCGCCGAGCATCGACAGGGGAATGGTCGCCACCGGGATCAGCACGCTGCGCAGCGAGCCGAGGCAGAGGTAGATCACCAGCACCACGATCAGCAGCGCTTCCACCAGGGTCCGCACCACCTCGTCGATGGAGGCCTGGATGAAGCGCGAAGTCTCGTAGGCGAGGTCGACGCGGACATCCGGCGGCAGGGTCTTCTGGATCTCCGGCAGCAGCTTGCGGATGCCGTCGACGATCACCAGCGGGTTGCCGGTGGGCGTCGGGAACAACCCCAGGTGCACCGCCGGGTCGCCGTCCATCAGTGCGCTGGTCTCGGTGGCCGCGGCGCCCAGTTCGACGGTACCGACGTCGCGCAGGCGCACCAGGCCGTTGCCATCGTTGCGGATGACCATCTCGCGGAAGTCGTCGACGTTGGTCAGGTCGGTGTTGACCCGCACGTTGGACAGCACGTACTGCCCCTTCACCATCCCCGGCGCCGCCTGGTAGTTGTTGCGGCGGATCGCCTCGGCCACGTCGGAGGCGGTCAGGCCGCGCCCGGCGAGGCGGTCGGCGTCGAGCCAGAGGCGCATGGCCAGGCGCTGGCCGCCAAAGGTCTGGACCTTGGCCACGCCGTCGATGGAAGAGAACATCGGCTCGACCACCCGCGACAGGTAGTCGGTCAACGCCGGGATCGGCAGGGTCTTGCTGGAAAAGCCGACGTAGGCCACCGCGGTGGTCTCGCCGGAAGAGCGTTCGATCACCGAGTCGTAGGCACGCTCGGGCAGCTTGTAGCGCACCGAGTTGACCTTGGCCATGGTCTCGGTCATCGCCTGGGTCGAGTCGCGGTTGAGCAGCATGCGGATGGTCACCACGCTACGCCCCTGCACCGAGGTCGAGGAAAGGTAGTCGATGCCCTCCACCGACGACACCGCCTGGGCGATCGGCTGGGTGACGAAGCCTTGCATGAGATCGGCGGAGGCGCCGGGGTACTCGGTGGTGACGGTGATGGTCGAGCTTTCCAGCAGCGGGTACTGGCGGATCGGCAGCTTGCCCAGGGAGAACAGGCCGAGCAGCAGGATCAGCGTGCTGACCACCAGCGCCAGCACCGGCCGGCGGACGAACAGGTCGGTAAAGGTCATCGCGGGGTTCCTTCAGCGGCCTGCGACCGGCACGGGGGGCGCGGCGCTGCTCAGGGTGTCTTCCTTGACCGGTTCCACGGCCATCCCGTCGCTCAGGTTGATCTGCCCGGAAGTCACTACCCGGTCGCCCTCGGCGAGGCCCTGGAGGATTTCCACGCGACCGTCCCAGCGCTCGCCGATCCGCACCGAGACGCGCTTGGCGCTGAGCGGCCGGTCGCCTTCCTGGTGGGCGACGAACACGGTGTCGCCGTAGGCGGTATAGGTGACCGCGGTTTCCGGCACGCTCAGCGACGGCGCGTCGGCTTTGCGCGAGACCCGGATGCTGGCGAACATGCCGGCGGCGAGCAGGCCTTCGGGGTTGTCCAGCAAGGCCTGGACCTGCACCGTGCGCGACTTGCCGATCAGCGGGTCGATGGCGCTGATGCGCGCCGGGAAGCTGCGCCCCGGATAGGCGTCGACCAGGACCTCGAGGGGCTGGCCGAGCTTCAGCTCGGGGCTGGTGCTTTCGTCCAGGGAGAAATTGCTTTTCAGGGTCCGCGCATCCACCAGGCTGGCCACCGGCTCGGCGACGCCGAGGTACTGGCCGAGGTGCACGCGGCGGATGCCGAGCTGGCCGGAGAAGGGCGCGCGGATCGCCTTCTGGTCGATCAGCGCCTGGGTCTGGCGCACCGCGCCGAGCGCCATGTCGCGGGCGGCGACGGCGTTGTCCAGCTGTTCCTGCGAGGCGACGTTGCGCTCTACCAGCTTGCGCGCACGGGCATGGAGGATCTCGGCATTACGCAACTGCGCCTTGAGACGGATCAGCTCGGCCTGTTCCACCGCGTCGTTGAGTTGCACCAGCAACTGCCCTTGCTGCACCTGCTGGCCCGATTCGAAGGCGATGCGGGTGATCCGTCCTGCCGCTTCGGCGGCCACCTGGACCTGGCGACCGGCCTCCAGCTCGCCGACGCCATCGAAGACGCGCGGCACCACCCGCCGCTCCACCGAGGCGAGGGCGACCTTCACCGGCGGGTAGCCGGCGAAACCGCCGGCGTCTTTCTTCGCCGAGCCGGTGGCGTAGACGGCGATGCCGATAACCGCCGCGCAGATGAGCGCGGCACTGGCGATCAGGACGGGTTTCTGCATGATCGCCTCAGGCCTTTTGGTAGGTGGCGGCCACGGAGACGTCCTGGCGCAGCCGCTGGCGTTGCGCGCTGGCGATGGCCGTGGCGATCAGGCCGCCGATCACCGCGATGTGTTCGAGGGCGAAGAACATCGCCAGCTTGGCTTCGACGCCGGTCTTGCTCCAGAAGGTGTGGACGATGAGGATGGTCAGCAGCAGGAACACCGCCAGCGCCCCGGCGCCGAGCCATAGCTTGCGGTCCAGCAGGACCAGCGCGGAGCCGGCCAGCAGGGTCACGGCGGTGGTGATGTTGAACAGCCAGGCCGGCTCCAGGCCGGCGGCGCGCATTTCCTCCAGGCTGGCCTGATAGTCGAACAGCTTCGCCAGTCCCGAGGCGACGAACATCAGGGCCAGGCAGATCCGGGCGGTCAGCCAGAGCCAGTTGCTTTCGAGCGAGTTATCGATGAAGCGCTGCATGGGTCGTTCCTTGTGCTGGTCGCCATCCGGCGCCGCGAAGCGGCCGTGGGGGCGGTTCGTGGTCCTGGGGAAACGGGGCGGTATGACCGCAGCGGGGACTATAAAACCTCAAGTTAAGTTGAGGTCAAGGGCGTCTGTGATTAGCGCTATAGGCCTTGCTGGGCGTGGGTTTAAGGTGGATTCGTTGGTGTCGCGGGACGGTGGGATGAGGGGCTGACGATTGGTCGCGGGGACTATTGGGGGAGGGGCTGGGTGTAGCTTGCGGGCAACCCGTCGCGACGGTTCCCCCTGGAGCGAGACGCCTTCGCGGCATCACTGTCGCTCGACCCGCTGCGCGACGATTCGACCTCCTGCCGGGGCGAGTTAGCTACCCCATCGTCTGGAGGGCAAGCATGGCAAACCTCTACGTGGCGGATCCTGGTTCCGTAGGGCGAATAACCGCTTGCGGTTATCCGCCGGTTCTCCGGGACAGCGGCGGATAACGCCCCTGGCGTTATTCGCCCTACAGGACTTGCCGTATGTGGGCGGAAGCTCCATGCCTGTGGGCCTCGGAGCCAGGGCGGGCTTCGGCTCTGGCTCCGTAGTGCGGATGACCGCTTAGCGCCGATCCGCCGGCCCAGCGGCGTATCGGCGGATGGCCGAGCGCAAGGTCACGGCACCGCCACGAAGCGCAGATCGCTCGGTGACCCCACCTCGACGCTTTGCAGCGTCTTGCCCACCTGGCCGCTCTGCGGATCGCGGGCGAACACCCGCAACTGGTCGCTGTTCTGGTTGGCCACGAGGACGAAGCGCCCGCCGGGCGAGAAAGCGAATTCGCGCGGCTCGGTGCCTTCCACCGAGCGCCGTTCGACGAAACGCAACTGGCCGCTGGCCGGGTCGACGGCGAAGGTCACCAGTTGGTTGTCGTCGCCGCGATTGAGCACGCCGAGGAAGCGGCCGTCGGCGGACAGGTGCAGGGCGCCGGCGCCGACCTTGCCCTGGAAGCCGGCAGGCGCCAGGTCGTGGGTCTGCAACTGACGCAGGCGGCCATTGCCCTCATGGGCGAACACCATCACCTGGCCGCTCAGTTCCAGGGTCAGGTAGGCGAAACGCCCGTCGGCGCTGAAGATCAGATGGCGCGGGCCGCTGCCGGGCGGGGTCGGGACGAATGCCGGATCGGCCGCCTGCAGTGGACGTTCGGCCTGTTCCGGGGCGTAGCGGTAGACGAATACCTTGTCGGCGCCGAGGTCGGGGGCGAACAGGTACTGGCCGTCGGGCGAGGACACCACCGAGTGCACATGACCGGAAACCTGGCGCGGATGCACCTTGCTGGCCTGGTGCGACTCCACCTGCACCACCGGCGCCAGCGAGCCGTCCGCGCGCACCGGCAGTACCGCCACCGAGCCTTCCGGCTGTACCGAGTAGTTGGCGACGAACAGGTAGCGACCGTCGTGGCTGAGGCTGCTGTAGGTCGGATGATCGCCGAGGGTCTGGACCTGGCTGATCTGTTGCAGGCGGCCGCTGATCGGATCGAAACGGTAGGACGTGGCGCGACCGACGGTATCGCCCTTGCCGCCCCGTCCGTTCTCGTTGACCACGAACAGAGTGCGTTGGTCCGGGGCGAAGGTCAGGTACGAGGGGTTGCTGGTATGGGCCACGCGCAGCGGGCCTTTCACCGAGCCGTCGGCGCCGTCGAAGCGGTATACCTGGATGCCTTCGCTGGAGCCTTCGGTATAGGTCCCCACCAGCAGGTTGTAGAGGCTGGCGGCCTGGGCCTGGGGCGCCACGCCGGTGAGCGGCGCGAGGGCCAGCAGGCAGAGGGTGGGCAGTCTTCTCATGGGCAACTCCTTGGCTCGCTATTGTTCTGATGGCTCGGGGTTGGACCGGAGCCAGGCCGTTGGGTTCGCCCCTGGCCGCTCAGTCGCCGGCCTGGCCCAGCAGGCCGCGCCAGCGTTCGAAGGCGGCGGTCGCGTAGCCTTCGCGCCAGACCAGCCAGGTGTCTACTTCGGCAAGGGGCAGGCTGCGCAGAGGCGGTGTGCCGAGCAGTTGCAGCACCGAGCGCGGCAGCACGCCGACACAGGCGCCGGCGGCGACGCAGGCGAGGATCGCATGGTAGGAGCCGACTTCCTGCACCGTCAGCGGCGTGCCCAGGCTGTCCTCGGCCAGTTGCCGGTAGGTGCAGCCACGGGCGAAGCCGGCCAGGGTGCGCAGGCGCACCTCGGCGACGTCGTGGACCGGCGGGTGTTCGGCCGGCAGGATCATCAGCAGTTCCTCGCGGAACAGCGGCTCGCCGCGCAGGCCGCTGCCATCGAGTTCGCCGGCCCAGCCCGGGCCGGCGGCCACCAGCGCGCAGTCCAGGCGCCGCGCCCGCACCCCATCGAACAACGCGCGACTGGTGCCGGTGGAGACTTCCAGGGCGACCCGCGGACAGGCCTTGTGATAGCTCGCCAGCAGCGCCGGCAGGCGGCTGGCCGCGGTGCTTTCCATGCTGCCCAGGCGCAGGCGCCCGCCGGGCTCGGCGGGATGCATCGACTGGCGCGCCTCGTCGGCGAGAGCCAGCAACTGCTCGGCATAGGCGAGGAATTCGCTGCCGCGTTCGGTCAGGCTCATGCGCTTGCCGTCGCGCAGGAACAGTTCGACGCCCAGGTCCTCCTCGAGCTGGCGGATCCGCGTGGTGACGTTCGACTGCGCTCGCTGCAACTGCTGAGCGGCGCGGGTGACGCTGGCTTCGTGGGCGACCGCGCGGAAGATTTCGAGGGAGGAAAGGTCCATCGATTTATCTCTTTATGAGAATGATTTGTTAAAAATATTCTTTTATGAAGATATATTGGTCAAGCGTCGGCCGACGCGGTGTCGTCCGACCGGGAGAGGGAATCGCCATGACTGACCGCTTCACGCGCCTGCTCGGCATCCAGCAGCCGATCGTCCAGGCACCCATGCTCGGCGTCTCCACGCCGGCGCTGGCCGCCGCCGTATCCAACGCCGGCGGGCTCGGTTCGATCGCCATTACCGGTAGTGCCGCCGAGAAGGGCCGGGCGCTGATCCGCGAGGTGCGCGGGCTGACCGACAAGCCGTTCAACGTCAACCTGTTCTGCCACCGCCCGGGGCAGGCCGACCCGGCCCGCGAGCGCGCCTGGCTGGACTACCTGAAGCCGCTGTTCGCCGAGTTCGGCGCCGAGCCGCCGGCGCGCCTGAACAACATCTACCTGAGCTTCCTCGAAGACCCGACCCTGCTGCCGATGCTGCTGGAAGAGCGGCCGGCGGCGGTCAGCTTCCATTTCGGCGCGCCGCCCCGCGACCAGGTTCGCGCGTTGCAGGCGGCGGGCATCCGCGTACTGGTCAGTGCCACCACGCCGGAGGAAGCGGCTCTGGTGGAGGCCGCCGGCGCCGATGCGGTGGTCGCCCAGGGCATCGAGGCCGGTGGCCATCGCGGGGTGTTCGAGCCGGAGCGCGGCGACGCCGCCATCGGCACCCTGGCGCTGGTCCGCCTGCTGGCGGCGCGCGGTTCGCTACCGGTGGTCGCTGCCGGCGGGATCATGGACGGACGGGGCATCCGCGCCGCCCTGGAGCTGGGCGCGAGCGCCGTGCAGATGGGCACCGCCTTCGTCCTCTGTCCGGAGTCCTCGGCCAACGCCGCCTACCGCGAGGCGCTGAAGGGGCCGCGCGCGGCGCGCACCGCGCTGACCGTGACCATGTCCGGGCGCAGCGCCCGCGGCCTGCCCAACCGGATGTTCTTCGATGCCGCCGCGCCTGGAGTGCCGCCCTTGCCGGACTATCCGTTCGTCTACGACGCGACCAAAGCGTTGCAGACCGCCGCTCTGGCTCGCGGCAACCATGATTTTGCCGCCCAGTGGGCCGGCCAGGGCGCGGCGCTGGCGCGGGAGCTGCCGGCCGCCGAACTGCTGCGCACGCTGGTCGAGGAACTGCGCGGCTGAGGGAGGCCGTTCGCTGCGCGCGACGATGACTGTCTCTGTTCAGTTACCCCTGTGTTGTGCTTTTCTGCCTCCAGCACTGGAACGACAGGTGGAACATGGGACAGGACAAGTTGAAGGTCGCCGTTCTCTTCGGCGGCAGCAGTGAGGAACGGGACGTCTCCATCGCCAGCGGCGCGCAGGTGATCCAGGCGTTGCGCAGCGCCGGCCACCAGGTGCTGGCGGTGGATACCGCCAGCGGCCTGCTCGGCGCGGAGGAAGAGCGCCGCCTGCTGGCGAGCAAGGTCAAGGAGGTCCCGCCGGACTCCGACTCGCTGGCGATCATCCGCAGCGGCAAGCAGAGCCTGCTGAGCGCCGGCGAACTGGCTGGGGTCGACGTGTTCTTTCTCGCCCTGCACGGCGGCACCGGCGAGGACGGCACCCTGCAGGCGCTGCTGGATGCCGGTGGTTTCGCATATACCGGCAGCGGCCACCTGGCCAGCGCCATGGCGATGGACAAGGACGTGGCCAAGCGCCTGTTCCTCGCCGCCGGGGTGGAGACCGCCAGTTGGCTGATGGCGCCGGCCTCGGAAGAGGCGGTGCGCGAGCAACTGGGCTTCCCCCTGGTGGTCAAGCCGAACAGCCAGGGCTCCACCGTGGGGCTGTCCATCGTGCATTCCCAGGCCGAATTGCAGCCGGCTATCGAGCTGGCCGGGCGCTATGGCGACGAGGTGATGCTGGAGCGCTTCGTCGCCGGCCGCGAGGTCACCGTCGGGGTGCTCGACGACCAGGCGCTGCCGGTGGGCGAGATTCTCCTCGGCGGCCAGGAGGTCTTCGACTACGAGCACAAGTACCAGGCCGGCGCGGTGCGCGAGGTGTTTCCCGCCGACCTGCCGCCGGCGATCGCCGCCGAGGCCCAGCGTCTGGCGCTGAAGGTACACCGGGCGCTGAAGCTGAGCGGCTACAGCCGCACCGACTTCCGCCTCGACGAACAGGGCCGGCTCTGGTGTCTGGAGGTCAATACCCTGCCGGGAATGACCGCCACCAGCCTGCTGCCGCAGGCCGCGGCGGCGGCCGGGATCGGGTTCGCCGAACTCTGCGAGCGGATCTGCCGGCTCGGTATCGAGCGCTGCAAGGGCGCGCGCAAGGCGCGTTCCTGATTCCCGCGGCCCGCCGCCGGGGCGGGCCGCGCCTTTCGCTCAGGCCTCGAGGTTCTCGACCCGCTCGAGGGTGTCGTAGAGGCTGTAGCGCTCCTGTTCGTCGCGTCGCACCCGGCCCATGGCGACGCACGGATCATGGGTGAAGACCAGTCGGCCGTTGCGGGCGATGAGGCTGTCCAGCAGGCGTTCCTTTTCCTCGATCAGGCCTTCCGGGAAGCGGTCGTAGCCCATGGTCAGCGGCAGGTGTACCCAGGGTGCGCCGGGGATCAGGTCGCCGCTGAATACCACCGGGCCGTCGGGCATGGCGATCTCCGGGAGCATCTGGCCCGGGGTATGGCCTTCGCTGAAATGGAAACGCCAGCCCTCGCCCAGATGCGCCGAGCGCTCGCCGTCGTCGAGCAGTTCCAGGCGTCCGCTGGCCTGCAGCAGGTCGAGCAGTTCCGGCACGAACGAGGCGCGGTCGCGCGGGTGCGGCTGGCGCGCGCGCTGCCAGTGGCGGCGGCCGCTGACGAAATGCGCGTTGGGGAACAGCAGGCGCGCCGGCTGGCCTTCTTCCCAGGCGGCGAGCAGGCCGCCGGCGTGGTCGAAGTGCAGGTGGGTGAGCAGCACCACGTCGATGTCGGCGTCGTCCAGGCCGACCGCGGCGAGGCTGTCGAGCAGTACGTGGCGCTCTTCCTGGACGCCGTAGCGCTGGCGCAGGGCGGGCGGGAAGAACGCGCCGATGCCGGTCTCCACCAGTACGTTGCGCTCGCCGTCGCGCACCAGCAGGGTACGGCAGCCGAGGTCGATGCGGTTCTCCGCATCGGGCTGCATCCAGCGTGACCAGAGCGCGCGCGGGGCATTGCCGAACATGGCGCCGCCGTCGAGTTTCTGGCTGTTGCCGAGGAGGGTGGTGAGGGTTCGCATGGATATGTCCTTGTTCCTGGTCTAGCGAATAACCGGCGGTTGCGTCGTTTTTCAAGAATGCCTGGCCGGCTTCCCGGGCGTCGTAGGGCGAATAACCGCTTCGCGATTATCCGCCGTTATCGCGGGCTGTCGGCGGACAGCGCGTTGCATGCTGTCCCGGAAAAAACACGCGGCCCACGGGCCGCGCGACAACGCTCGACGGAAGCTTCAGAACTGTTCCGCCTCCAGGCCGTACAGGCTTTCGCTGCCGGCTTCGACGGCGGCGGCGAGGGAGTGCACGCGGGGCAGGATGCGGGCGAAGTAGAAGCGCGCGGTGGCCAGCTTGCCGTCGTGGAACGCCGGGTCGGCCTCGCGCTGGCGCAGCGCGGCGGCGGCCATGCGCGCCCAGAGGTAGGCGTAGGCGGTATAGCCGAACAGATGCAGGTATTCCACCGAGGCTGCGCCGATCTCGCGCGGGTCGTTGCCGGCGCGGGCGACGATGCCCTGGGTGAGGTTGTCCAGCAGGTCCAGGGCGGTCAGCAGCGGGGTGACGAACTCCGCCAGTTCGGCGTTGGCGCCGGCGGCGAAGGCTCGCACCTCGCGGCTGAAGATGGAGAGGAACAGCCCGCCGTTGGCGACCACCTTGCGGCCCATCAGGTCGAGCGCCTGGATGCCGTTGGTGCCTTCGTAGATCTGCGTGATGCGACAGTCGCGCACCAGTTGCTCCTGGCCCCATTCGCGGATGTAGCCGTGGCCGCCGAACACCTGCTGGCCGAGCACGCAGCTCTCCAGGCCGGTATCGGTGAAGAAGGCCTTGGCCACCGGGGTCAACAGGGCCACCAGGGCTTCGGCCTGGCTGCGTTCTTCCTGGTCCTCGGCGTACTTGGCCAGGTCGAGCTGCTGCCCGACATAGGTGGAAAAGGCGCGGCCGCCCTCGGTCAGCGCCTTCATGGTGAGCAGCATGCGGCGCACGTCGGGGTGCACGATGATCGGGTCGGCGGCCTTGTCCCTGGCCACCGGGCCGGTCGGCGCGCGGCTTTGCAGGCGCTCGCGGGCGTAGGCGACGGCGCTCTGGTAGGACATCTCGGCGCAGCCGATGCCCTGGATGCCGATGGACAGGCGCTCGTAGTTCATCATGGTGAACATCGCCGCCAGGCCCTTGTTGACTTCGCCGACCAGCCAGCCGCTGGCGCCGTCGAAGTTCATCACGCAGGTGGCCGAGGCCTTGATCCCCATCTTGTGCTCGATGGAGCCGCAGTGCACCGCGTTGCGTGCGCCGAGCGCGCCGTCGTCGCCGACCAGGAACTTCGGCACCAGGAACAGCGAGATGCCGCGCGAACCGGCCGGCGCGTCGGGCAGCTTGGCCAGCACCAGGTGAATGATGTTCTCGGTGAGGTCCTGCTCGCCGCCGGTGATGAAGATCTTCGTCCCGCTGATCCTGTAGGAACCGTCGGCCTGCGGCTCGGCCTTGGTGCGGATGATGCCCAGGTCGGTGCCGGCATGCGGTTCGGTCAGACACATGGAGCCGGCCCAGGTGCCGGCGTACATGTTCGGCAGGTACCTGTTCTTCAGCTCCTCGCTGCCGTGCGCATCGAGGGCCAGGCAGGCGCCGGCGGAAAGGGTCGAGTAGAGGCTGAAGCTGGCGTTGGCCGCGTACATCATCTCCTCGAACTGCACTGCCAGCATCTTCGGCATGCCCATGCCGCCATGGGCCGGATTGCCGGTGAGGCCGACCCAGCCGCCCTCGGCGTAGGTCGCGTAGGCCTCGCGGAAGCCGGCCGGGGTGCGCACGGCGCCGTCCTGCCACTGCGCGCCTTCTTCGTCGCCACTGCGGTTGAGCGGCGCGAGCAGGCCGCCGGTGACCTTGGCCGCTTCCTCGAGGATGGCGTCGGCGGTGTCGGCGTCGATCCGCTCGGCCAGTCGCGGTAGGCGCTGCCACAGGGCGGGGGCGTCGAACACGTCGTTGAGCAGGAAGCGCATGTCGCGCAGCGGGGCGTTGTATTCAGGCATTGCACACCTCGTCGGTGAACGGCCGGCGGGACGGCCGCAGGTACAGGGTTGCCCGTGCGCATCCTGCCTACGGCCGCCGTGGCACGGCCGCTGCACGGGCAATTCGGCTGGCGGCGCTCAGAGGGCGGCGGCCCACTCGCGCAGCACGTATTTCTGGATCTTGCCGGTGGAGGTCTTCGGCAGTTCCGAGAACACCACGGTACGCGGAATCTTGAACGCGGCCAGGTGTTCGCGACAGAACGCGACGATCTCGCTCTCGGCGAGCCCCTGATGATCGCTCTTCAGGGTAATGAACGCACAGGGCGTTTCCCCCCACTTTTCGTCGGGCCGCGCCACCACCGCCGCCTCCAGCACCGCCGGGTGGCGGTAGAGCACGCCCTCCAATTCGATGGTGGAGATGTTTTCGCCGCCGGAGATGATGATGTCCTTGAGCCGGTCGCGGATCTCGATGTAGCCGTCCGGATGGCAGACCGCCAGGTCGCCGGTATGGAACCAGCCGCCGGCGAAGGCTTCCTCGGTGGCGCTGGGGTTCTTCAGGTAGCCCTTCATCACGGTATTGCCGCGCATGAAGATCTCGCCGATGGACTGGCCGTCGCGCGGCACCGGCTCGAGGGTCTTCGGGTCGGCCACCATCACCCCTTCGAGGGTCGGGTAGCGCACGCCCTGGCGCGACTTGATCGCGGCGCGTCGCTCCAGCGGCAGGTCGTCCCACTCGCCGTGCCAGGCGCAGACCGTGACCGGGCCGTAGACCTCGGTGAGGCCGTAGACATGGGTGACGCGGATGCCCATCTCTTCCACCGCGCCGATCACCTTGGCCGGTGGCGCGGCGCCGGCGACCATGGCATGCACCGGGTGGTCGATGGCGGCCTTGGCCGAGTCGGGCATGTTGATCAGGGCGTTGAGCACGATGGGTGCGCCGCACAGGTGGCTGACCTGGTGCTCGCGGATCAGGGTGAGGACCTTTTGCGGATCGACCCGCCGCAGGCAGACGTGGACGCCGGCCAACGCGGTCACCGTCCACGGATAGCACCAGCCGTTGCAGTGGAACATCGGCAAGGTCC
>NZ_KV813474.1:0-24326 GCF_001813645.1 Pseudomonas sp. HMSC063H08 | reverse complement strand
CAGCCGTTGCAGTGGAACATCGGCAAGGTCCAGAGGTACACCGGGTGCTGGCCCATGGACCAGGTCATCTGGTTGCCCAGCGCGTTCAGGTAGGCGCCGCGGTGATGGTAGACCACGCCCTTGGGGTTGCCGGTGGTGCCCGAGGTGTAGTTCAGCGAGATCGCCTGCCACTCGTCCCGGGGCCATTCCCAGGCGAACTGCGGGTCGCCCTCGGCGAGCAGCGCCTCGTAGTCCAGTTCGCCAACCGGGCGGCCTTCGCCATACTCGGGGTCGTTGACGTCGACCACCAGCGGCGGGTGGTCGAGCATACCGATGGCGGCATGGATCACCTCGTGGAATTCGTAGTCGGTGATCAGCACCTTGGCTTCGCCGTGTTGCAGCATGAAGGCGATGGCTTCGGCGTCGAGGCGGACGTTGAGGGTGTTCAGCACCGCGCCGATCATCGGCACGCCATAGTGCGCCTCGAGCATCTCGGGGATGTTCGGCAGCATCACCGCCACCGTGTCGCCCTGGCCGATGCCGCGCCCGGCCAGGGCCGAGGCCAGGCGTCGGCAGCGTTGGTAGGTCTGCGCCCAGTCGCGGCGGATGTTGCCGTGGATCACCGCGGGGTAGTGCGGATAGACGCTGGCGGTGCGCTCGATGAAGCTCAGCGGCGTCAGGGCGATGTGGTTGACGGCGGCGGGCGCGAGACCCTGTTCGAAGATCGACATGAAGAGTACCCCGTGGCTGATTGTTAGCTCTGTTCTGGGTAAGGGTCACGATCTGCCGCGCGCGGAGAGACTGCGTCGAAAACGGCTGGTTTCTCTGGCTCGGCAGATCGTGAACAGCTTCCAAGGACCAGGCGAAGCGCTCCTTGGGTTGGGGCGATTTATAGCAACGATGAAAAATATATGGAAGTTAAACCATAAGCTTATAGTATAAATACCATATAAGTTCCCAGGATCATCTTCCGCCCATGAGTCCGCTTCCCGCTTCGCCTGCCCTCAACAGCCTCCTGCGCCTGCTGCGCGAGGGCGCGCCGCTGGTCGAGCGGGTCGGTGCGCTGCGCCGCTTGCTGCTCGAACATCCGGGTACGCGCCAGGCCTGGTACCTGGCCTGGCAGCCGCAGGCGCAGACCTATACCCCGGTGCCGCCGTCGCCGGCGCTGCCGCCGGGTGCCGGCGAGCCGAACCGGGCCAGCGACCTGGCGTTGCGCGAGCGCCTGGCGCGCGACGGCCGGCTGGCGCTGGACGAATTGCGGCGTTCCGCGTCCTGGCTCGGCGCGCGCTTGCGGCGTGCCGGCGTGGAGCATGGCATGGCCTTCGCCCTCGACCTGCAGGCCGGCGACGAAGGCCTGCTGCTGGTGGCCAGCGATACGCCGCAGAGCGCCGCGCTGGACTGGCTCGGCCTGCTCCTCGCACCGTTGCTCGCCGCCGCCCGTGGCGTCACCCGCGCCGCGCCGTTCCTCGCCGCCGACCCGCAGCCGGCACTGCTGCTCGACGGCGAGGCGCAGGCAGTGGAATTCAACCAGGCTTTCCTTGCCTTGCTTGGCGAGCGGCCGCGCGAGGCCTGGCGCGCCTTCCTCCCAGCCAACCATGGGCAACTGGTGCGCGCCAGCCTGGGGCAGGCGCGGGCCCTCGGCGAGGTGGAGGCGGAGTGCGACGGGCGCATCCTGCTCTGGCAGTTCATTCCCGACAGCGCCGAGGCCCGGGTGCTGGCGCGCTGCCGCGACGCCACCGCCAGCCTGCGCGGCGAGCGCGAGGCGGCGCGGGCCAGCCGGCTGTACCGGCTGATCACCGAGAACACCACCGACCTGATTTCCCGGCATACCCTCGACGGCATTTTCCTCGACGCCTCGCCGGCCTCCTGGACCCTGCTCGGCTACTGGCCGGAGGAACTGCGCGGGCGTCCGGCGCAGGCGTTGTTCCACCCCCAGGACCGCGGCCAGGTGGCGCTGCGCGCGCGCGAAG
Organism: Pseudomonas sp. HMSC063H08; assembly: GCF_001813645.1. Lineage (NCBI taxonomy): Bacteria > Pseudomonadati > Pseudomonadota > Gammaproteobacteria > Pseudomonadales > Pseudomonadaceae > Pseudomonas > Pseudomonas sp. HMSC063H08. The sequence continues at coordinate 22,377 of NZ_KV813474.1, read as the reverse complement.
CGCTGGAGCAGGACGGCTACCTGACCATCACCTACCGTATCCGCCACCGCGACGGCCGCTACCGCTGGTTCGAGACCGCCAGCCGGGCGATCCGCGAGACCTACACCGGGGCGGTGGTGGAGGTGGTCAGCGTGTCCCGCGATGTCACCCGGCGGGTCGAGGCGGAGGAGAACCGCCGGCGCCTGGCCGAAGTGGTCGAGGCGAACACCGACCTGGTGCTGTTCGTCGAGCATGGCGGCCGCGTCACCTACCTCAATCCTTCGGCACGTGCCGCCCTCGGCATCGCCGACGGGCAGGAGGCGCCGGCACTGGAACGCCTGCTGGCCGGCGACACTCCTGCGCGGTTGGCCGAAGAGGGTTGGCGACAGGCGCGCGATGGCGGCGTTTGGAGCCGCGAGGGGCGCCTGCAACCGCAGGACGGGCGTCCGTCGCTGCCGGTCTCGCTGGTGTTGCTGGCCCATCGCGGCCGCGGCGAGGAGCGCTATTACTCGCTGGTGGCCCGCGACATGACCGAACGCGAACTGCGCGAGGCTCAGCAGCGCCGTCACCAGGACGAACTGGCGCACACTGCGCGGCTGGTCACTCTCGGCGAACTGGCCTCGGGCATCGCCCACGAGATCAACCAGCCGCTGGCGGCGGTGATGAACTACGCCAGCGCCAGCCAGCGTTACCTGGCCGTCCTCGGCAGCCAGCCCGAGGCCGCCGGGCGGGTGGCCGAGGGGCTGGCGCGGATCGGCGAGCACGCCGGCCACGCGGCGGAGGTGATCAAGCGCCTGCGCGGCTTCCTGCGCAAGGGCCAGCGGCGCCTGCAGGCGCTCGACCTCAACCAGGTGGCACGCGAGGCCATCGGCCTCTGCGCCTGGGAAGCCGGGCACTGGCAAGTGGCGGTGGAAGAAGCGATGACCGACAATCCGCCGCCGCTGTATGCCGACCGCGTGCTGCTCGAACAGGTGTTCCTCAATCTGCTGCGCAACGCCATCGAAGCCAACCGCGAGGCGCATCCCGGCTCGCCGTCGCGGGTCGTCATCGGTAGCCGCGTCGAGCCCGGCGGGCTGCTCTGCCTGTGGGTTCGCGACCAGGGACCGGGAGTGCCGGCGGATCAGCTGGAACACATTTTCACGCCGTTCCACACCAGCAAGCCGGAAGGGCTGGGCCTGGGCCTGTCGATGAGCCGCAGCATCGTCGAGGGCTTCGGCGGCACCCTCGAAGCCGAGCTGCCGGCGGATGGCGGGTTGCTCATGAACTGCCGGCTGCCGCTCGCCGCCGGCGCCACGGGAGGTTAAGGATGGCTATGCCTGACGAAGCGCTGGTCTACGTGGTCGACGACGACCAGGGCATGCTCGAATCGACGGTCTGGCTGCTGGAATCGGTCGGTCTCAAGGCACGGCCCTTCACCCAGGGCCGGGACTTCCTCGACGCCTGCGAGGGCGGCCGCCATGCCTGCGTCCTGCTCGACGTGCGGATGCCCGGCATGGGCGGGCTGAACGTGCAGGACGAACTGCTGGCGCGCGGCATCGACCTGCCGGTGATCTTCGTCAGCGGCCATGCCGACGTGCCCATCGTGGTGCGCGCCTTCAAGGCCGGGGCGGTGGATTTCATCGAGAAACCCTACAACGAACAATTGCTGCTCGACAGCGTGCAGCAGGCCCTCGATCGCCACGCCCGTCGGCGCCGGCACCGCGATCTCGACGCCGGGTTGCGCGAACGCCTGGACAGCCTCACCCCGCGCGAGCGCGACGTGCTCTTGCCGCTGGTGCGCGGCTATACCAGCCGCGAGGTGGCCGAGCAACTGGAAGTCAGCGTGAAGACCGTCGACCTCTACCGCGCGCGGGTGATGAAGCGCATGCAGGCCCAGACCCTGCCGGAGCTGGTGGGCATGGCCATCGCCGCCGGGCTGGTGGACCCGCTGCGCTTGCGCGAGGACGCCTGAGGGCTCAGCCGCGCGGAGCCTCCAGGGACGGCGACCGCACCGGCTGATAGGAACGCTCGCCGCCCAGGGCTTCCGGCGTACGGCTGCTGCCCTGCAGGGCGGTGTCGAAGACCCCGGCGAAGCGCTGGCGATCCTCCAGGCTGGTGGCCAGCGCATGGCCATAGGAGACGATCGCCTGGTTCACCGGGAAGCGTTCGGCCTGGTAGCCGGCCAGGGCATCCTCCAGCGCGCAGGCGTCGCGCAAGGCCAGGTCGAGGGCGTCGGCCAGGGCGCTGGCGTCCTCGATGGCCAGGTTCATGCCCTGGCCGGTGATCGGATGCACGTTGTGGATGGCGTCGCCGAGCATCGCCACGTTGTCCGCCCAGTAGCGGTCCAGGTTCAGGTAGCCGATGGGGATGCCCTTGAAGCGCGAAGTGCCGGTGACGGCGGCGATCGCCTCGGCGCTCTCGTCGCCGACGAAGCGTTGCAGGCGCCGGCGCAGCGACTCGCCGCAGGTGTCGGCCATCAGCTCGCGCGACTCTTCCCTGGGGAAGCTCACCACCAGTCGCGCGCGGTCGAAACCGATCGGGTAGAAATAGGCCAGCCCGCCCTGCGAGTCCACGTACAGCCGGTTGCGCTCGGCCACGCAGGGGGCCAGGGCGAAGGTGCCGACCAGCATCGGCGACGGGTAGGGGTGGCGCTCCACCTCGATATCGAGCAGCCGGCGGCGCACGTAGGAGGCGATACCGTCGGCGCCCACCACCACCCGCGGACGCAGCACGCGGCCGTCGTTCAGGCGCACCTGGTCGATCGCGTGGCGCTCGTCGCGCTGCACCGCTTCGATGCGGGTCTCGAACAGCATCTCGACGGTCGCTTCGCCGTCGATCTTTTCCAGTACCAGGCGGCGCAGCGACTCGCAGGGCATGAGGATGAAATAGCCGCGCGCGTCGACGCTGGAATAGTTGAAATAGCGAAGCAGCTCGCCGTCGTGATAGACCTCCAGCTCATGGCGGACCCGCCCGCCGCGACGGGTCACCTCGGCCAACAACCCGGCCGCCTCGACCACCCGGATGCCGGCCGGCTTGAGCAGGTCGGCGCCGTTGATCGCGCGTTCGCGCCGTGCCTGCTCCACTACCACCACGCGGTGGCCCTGGCGGCCGAGCAGGTAGGCGAGCATCGCCCCGCCGATGCCGCAGCCGTTGATCAGTACATCGATATGGTTGTCCGTCATGGATGAGTCTCCGTGTCGTTCCTGGCGGAAAAGGGAAGGGTGGAGGCAGCAGCATAGCGACGGAACGTTATGCAGAATGGGTGTTGTCTGCACTTGGTCGCCTGTCCGGCCCGGTTGTCCGGTCTCGCCGCCAGGCGGGAGTGCCGGCCCTTGCGGGCCGGACAGCTTCAGGAAGCGTCGATCCAGATGGTCTTCAACTCGGTGTACTGGTCGTGTGCCCAGACCGACTTGTCGCGACCGCCGAAGCCTGACTCCTTGTAGCCGCCGAAGGGCGTCGAGGCGTCGCCCTCGCCGAAGCAGTTGACGGTGACGATCCCCGCGCGGATCTCCCGCGACAGGCGCAGTGCGTGGCGCAGGCTGCCGGTGTAGGCCGAGGCGGCGAGGCCGTAGACGGTGTCGTTGGCCAGGGCGATGGCTTCGTCGATGTCGTCGAAAGAGGTGACCGAGAGCAGCGGGCCGAAGATTTCCTCGCGGAACAGCCGGCTGTGCGGCGAGACGCCATCGACCACGGTCGGCTCGACGAAGATGCCAGCCTCGGTGGCGCCGCCGAAGCGCACCGCCAGCCGCTCCGTCCTGGCCTGGTCGAGGTACGCGCGGACCTTCTCGAAGTGCGCCGGGCTGACCAGCGCGCCGAGGCGATTACGCGGATCCAGCGGGTCGCCCATGCGCCACTCGCGGAGCTGCGCGCCGATGCGTTCGAGCAGCGCCTCGTGGACCTCGGCATGGACGATCAGCCGCGAGGACGCCGAGCAGTTCTCACCCATGTTCCAGAACGCGCCGTTGACCACGTGTTGCGCCACCAGGTCGAGGTCCTCGACATCGTTCATCACCACCGCCGGGTTCTTGCCGCCGCACTCCAGTACCACCCGCTTGAGGTTGGACTCGGCGGCGTACTTGAGGAACAGGCGGCCGGTCGCGGTGGAGCCGGTGAAGCTGACCATCGCCACGTCCGGGTGGCGGCCCAGCGGTTCGCCGGCCTCGCGGCCGCCGCCGGGGACCACGTTGAACACCCCGGCGGGGATCCCCGCCTGGCTGGCCAGTTCGGCGACGCGCAGGGCGGTCAGGCTGGTCTCGGGGGCCGGCTTGACCACTACGGAGCAGCCTGCCGCCAGCGCCGGGCCGATCTTCCAGGCGAGCATCAGCAGCGGGAAGTTCCACGGCAGCACCAGGCCGACCACGCCGATCGGCTCGCGCACCACCATGGCCAGCGCCGCCGAACCGACCGGGGCGGTGCTGTCGTAGATCTTGTCGATCAGTTCGGCATGCCAGCGCAGGGTATTGATGGTTTCCGGCAGGTCGGTGTGCTGGCATTCGCGGATCGGCTTGCCGCTGTCGAGGCTCTCCATCACCGCCAGTTCCAGCAGGTGCTCTTCCAGCAGCTCGGCCAGGCGCAGCAGCGCCGCCTTGCGCTCGGCGGGCGTGCGCGAGCGCCAGCGGCCGTCCTCGAACGCCCGCCGCGCGCTGGCCACGGCGTGCCCGACGTCCTCCGCGTCGCAGGCGGCGACCTGCGCCAGCAGCTCGCCGGTGGCCGGGTTGGTCGAGGCGAAGGTGCGGCCGCCGCAGGCATCGCGGAACCCTCCGTCGATGAAGGCGCGCTGGGGAAGGTCCAGCGTCGCGGCGATGGCCGCGTATTCCTCCCGGCTCAGCAGCTCAGTCATGGCGGCCACCCTCGACGATCCGCGCGACCTCGCCCTTGAGCCTGGCGACGATCTCCGCCAGTGCCGCCTTGCCGGCCTCGTCCAGCGCCTTCAGCGGCGCACGTACGCCGCCGGCGCGCAGGCCGGCCAGCTCGCAGCCGTGCTTGATCGACTGGACGAAGTGACCGCTTTCGAGAAAGTCCATCAGCGGCATCATCGCCGCCATGATGCGCCGGCCCTTGGCGAAGTCGTTCTCGACCACGCAGGCCTGGTACAGGGCGAGGTGTTCGCCAGGGATGAAGTTGGAGCCGGCGCAGACCCAACTGCGCGCGCCCCAGGCGAAGAACTCCAGGGCCTGGTCGTCCCAGCCGCAGGACAAGGCGATCCGCGGGTGGCGGCAGGCCAGGCGGTGCAATTGCGCGGTGGAGCCGGAGCTTTCCTTGATCGCGACGATGTTGCGGCAGCCGGCGACGGCGGCGAAGAACGCCTCGTCCATCTCCACGCCCATCCGCGCCGGATAGTTGTAGAGCATGATCGGCAGGCCGGCGGCGCGGTCCACCGCCAGCACGTGCTCGGCGATCTCCCGCGAGGTCGGCAGCGCGTAGGGCGGCGAGCCGACCAGGATGGCGTCGGCGCCGATGGCGCGGGCGGCTTCGGCGTAGGCCAGCGAGTCCTCGGTGCGGATCGCGCCGGTTCCCACCACCAGCGGCAGGCGCCCGGCGATGACTTCGCTGGCGTGGGCGGCGAGGGCCAGGCGTTCCTCGGCGGTGTGCGCGTAGTACTCGCCGGTGGAGCCGCCGATCACGATGCCGTGCACCTTCGACTCGACGAGAAACTCCAGGACCTCGGCGAAGGCCTGGGTGTCGATGCTGCCGTCGGCGCTCAGCGGGGTGATGGCGGGGGTATAGATACCTTCGAATTTCACGGGGTTTCCTCCTGTGGGATGCTGGGCCGCGGCGCACCCGGCGGACGCTGCCGCGGCGGGTGGTTCAGGTGAGCGAAGCCGCCTGCTGCAGGTTCAGCGAACGGGTTTCCGGCGCCAGGGCCCAGGTCACGAGCAGCCCGAGCAGGGTCACCAGCGCGGCGGCGTACATGGTCTGGGCGGTACCCAGGGTTTCCAGGGAAAGCGGCACCAGGTAGGTGCCCACCGCGGCGCCGACGCGCGACAACGAGGTGCCGACGCCGACCGCGAAGGCGCGGATCTCGGTGGGGAACAGTTCGTTCGGGTAGACCAGTTGCAGCACCTGGGCGCCGCCGATGAACAGCGCGTAGGCACCGAACAGGCCGAGGATGGTCGCCTCCGAGCCGGCGTGGAAGACGCCCAGCCCGAGCAGCGCCAGGCCGGACCAGAGGAAGCTGTGCAGCAGCATGCAGCGCCGGCCGATGCGGTTGATCAGGCGGGTGGCGATGATGCAGCCGATGACGAACAGCAGGGTGATCGCCACCGAACCGTAGGAGGCCCAGTCGCCCTTCAGGTTCAGCGCCAGCAGCACCTTGGGCGCGAAGGCGTAGACGGCGAACACGGGGATCACCGAGCAGGTCCAGAACAGGGTGACGAAGAGCATGCGCTTGCCGTAGCCGGCGTAGAGCAGGTGCCAGATGGTGACCTTCCGTTCCAGCGCCTGTTCGGGCAGGTTCGCCAGCGAGAAGGCTTCGCCGTAGACCTGGCGGATGACCCGTTCTGCGTCCGCGTCGCGGCCCTTGCTCAGCAGCCAGCGCGGCGACTCGGGGGTGCCGATGCGTAGCAGGAACAGCACGGCGCCGATCGCCGCGGTGCTGGCCAGTACCAGGCGCCAGGCGTCCTCGCCGCCGCTGCGCAGGATCAGGTCGCCGACCAGGTAGGCGAAGGCGGCGCCGGCGAACCAGAGGATGGTCAGGGTGGCCAGGCGCGGTCCGCGATACTTCTTCGGCAGGAACTCCACCAGCAAGGCGGTGGCGACCGGGTACTCGATGCCCACCGCCACGCCGATCAGGAAGCGCAGGACGAACAGCGCCGCCGCCGAGTCGACCCCGTACTGCGCCAGGGAAGCGAGGACGAACAGGCTGGGGCCGACGAAGAACAGCCTGCGGCGGCCCAGGCGGTCGGTCAGCCAGCCGCCGAGGAAACCGCCGAAGAAGATGCCGACCAGCGCCGAGGCGGCGATCATGCCCTGCCAGAAACTGCTCAGTTGCAATGCCGCGGTCATCTGCAGCATCGCCACGCCGATGATGCTCAGCACGTAGCCGTCGACGAAGGAGCCGCCGCCGGAGCGCAGGGTCAACAGCCGGTGGAAGGCGTTGAGGGGTACGTCTTCGATCGAGGTCGTAGGATTTGTCATTATTGTCTCCTGGTTCTAACCGCTGCCGGTGAATTCGGGCCGAGCGAATCCGCGAGGCTGGAACGCTCTCCAGCTCCGGTCTTCAATGGCCGTCTGAATCGAAGTCGGCGCCCGTGGGCGCGTTACTAGGGATGCCTAGCTTTCTCTACCTGCTCGATACTGCCCCCACCTCAGGTTGAGGTTCACGCCAAGGGAAAGGAGTGGTTCGGGTGGATTGCCGCTGGGACCGGGCGCGCGCAGCAGGAAGTCGATCAGCTCGTTGCGTTCGCCCGCCAGCCAGTCGGCTAGCAGCTTCCCGGTGACGGTCCCGCGGGTTACCCCCAGGCCGTTGCAGCACAGGGCGCCATAGACGTTGGGCGCCAGCTCGCCGAAGTGCCCCATGTGGTTCCTCGACAGCGCCAGCGAGCCGCCCCAGGTGTAGTCGAAGCCGACTTCCGGGAGCATCGGGAAGCGCTGGCGGAACGAGGCGCGATGGCGTACGGCGAAGCGCTCAAGGTATTTCCCGGCGCTGCGTCCGTCAGGGTTGAAACTGAAGCTGTTGCGGATCAGCAGACGGTTGTCCGGGGTACGCCTCACCGTGGTGCCGTAAGGGTCGGCCGGGATCAGGCCCCAGTAGGGGCGGCCGCCGAGGCGGGCCTGCTCCTCGGCATCGAGCGGCCGGGTCAGGCTGGCGTAGGTGAAGATCGGCAGCATCCGCCCCTGGAGGAAGCCGAAGCTCATGCCGAAGGCGTTGTTGGCGAGGACCAGGCGGTCGGCCAGGATGCTGCCGTGGGGATGGCTCAGCAGGGTCTTGTCGCCATATTCCACGGCGGTGATCGGTGTGTGTTCGTAGAGGCTGACGTTGCCCGGCAGGCTGTCGGCCAGGCCCTTGACCAGGGCCGAGGGCTGCACCAGCAGGGTACCGGGGGTGAACAGGGCCTTGCGATAGAAAGCGGTGCCGATGTGTCCCGGGAGGTCGTCCGCCTCGATCACCTCGTAGGCCTGGCCGAGCCGATCGAGGCCGCGCCGGTAGGCGTCGAGCACAGCCACGCCGCGCGCCTCGACGGCCGCCTGGTACTTGCCGCAGGCCCTCATCTGGCAGTCGATGGCATGGCGCTGCACCTGTTCGCGGAGCAGCGACTGGCCGGCGAGATTGAGCTTCAGGCCGATCCGGGCGGTCGCTATGTCGCCGATGTAGTCGTCGGCGCCGATGTCGTGGGGCAGGTCGATGGCGAAGCCGGCGTTGCGCCCGGCGGTACCGAAGCCGACTTCCTGGGCCTCGACCAGGACGATCTCCTCGTCGGGAAAATGCAGCGCCAGCTGGCGCGCGGCGGCGAGGCCGGTGAAGCCGGCGCCGACCACCACCCAGCGGGCGGCGCTCCTGCCGTAGTGGGCCGGCTTCGGCCGCCGCGGCGGGCTGAGGTGGTACCAGCCGCAGGAACGGTCGTCGGCCGGGAGGTGGGTTACTTTCGTCATCGCAGGGACCTGACTCTTGTTATTGGAACCCGGTAACCATCCCCTGCGTGACCGCCTCCGCTTCTCGGGCGGGGCCGTGGCGCGGGGGCTCGCTAACCCTCGTAGACCAGCGCCACCTCCACTCCGGCCGGCGCCGCGTACTCGGCCATGCGCCGGCGCGACAGCTCGAAATGCGCACGGACGATGTCCGCCGCCGCATCCGGATCGCGCCGCTGGATGGCATCGACGATCTGGTCGTGCTGGTCGCAGGCGAGTTCCAGGTCGCGTTGCATGTCGTCGGTGGTCGGATGGCGGTAGAAGATCTTGCCCAGCCGCGCATGGTCGATCAGTAAGCGACGCAGGCTGGGCATGAGGTAGTCGTTGTGGGCCATCCTGCCGATCTCCAGGTGGAAGGCGTCGTTGTGGATGACGCGGTTTTCCACATGCTTCTCTTCGATGGCCTTGCGGAAATCTTCCTGGATCGCCTTGAGCGTCTCGATCTCCGCTTCGCTGGCATGGGTGGCCGCCAGTTGCGTGGTGGCGATGTAGATCAGCGGCGCGGCGAGAAAGAAGGCGTGCAGCGAGTCGTGGCTCATGGCCGCGACGCGCGGCGCACGATTGGCTTCCAGTTCGATGTAGCCCTCGGCGGCGATCTGCCGCAGCAGTTCGCGCACCGGCGGGCGCGAGAGGCCGAACTCGTCGCACAGGGCGAGTTCGTCGACGACCGCGCCGGGCGCCAGTTCCATGCTCAGGATCCGCCGGCGCAGCGCATCGCCCAGCACCGCCTTGCGGTCCAAGGGGGCATCGGCGCTGTTCGAGTCGACGTCGGGTTGGGCTTTCATGGAGGCCTTTCTACTTGTCATGGGCTATGTCTACAGTTTGTATAATGACTATAGGATTCTGTTAGACAATATGTCTACAGGTTTTTCGGGGCGTTTCCGTACCGTTCGTCCGCGCTGTTTCCGCTGACGCCGTGGTGTGCGAAAGGGGCAGCCCCCCGAGGGCGTATTTGAGCATATTCCCCCGGCGCGCCAGGGAGGCGCCAAGTTACATGGCTTGCGCATATGATGGAGCGCCCAGGGTTTTCGCCGCGACGGCAGGCGTCGCGGCCCGCTGGCCGGGAACAAGAAGAACAAGAGGCACGAATCGATGGAAAGAAGGCGTTTCAGCGCCGCCCTGCAAGGGCAGAACCTCAGGTTCACCGGGGCCGGGGAGGGGGGCTCGGCACGGGCGCGGGTGGGCTTCCTGCTGCTCGAACACTTTTCCCTGCCGGCCTTCACCCAGGCGCTGGACACCCTGGTGACCGCCAACCTGATCCGCAGCGAGTCCTTCGCGGTGAGCAACTTCAGCCTGAGCGGCGAGCCGGTGACCAGCGACCTCGGGTTGCTGATCTGCCCGGACCTGGCGCTCGCCTCGGCGGCGCGGCAAGGACTCGACCTGCTGGTGGTCTGCGGCGGTTTGCGCACGCCCCTGCGCTCGTCCGCCGCGCTGCGGGAAGCGTTGCAGGACGTGGCGTCGCGCGGCGTCGCCCTGGCCGGGCTGTGGAACGGTGCCTGGTTCCTCGGCGACGCCGGCCTGCTGGATGGCTACCGCTGCTGCATCCATCCCGAGCACCGCGCCGCCCTCGCCGAGATCGCCCGCAACAGCCAGGTGACCAGCGACAGCTACATGGTCGACCGCGACCGCCTGACCGCGGCCAGCCCCACCGGCGCCTTCAACCTGGCGCTGGAGTGGATCGCCCGGCGCCACGGGCGCGACCTGGTGGAGGCGGTGGTGGATATCCTCGCCTTCGAGGAGTCGCGCTACCGGCGGGTGCGCCCGGCCCTGCACGAGAAGATGAGCGAGCCGCTGCGCGAAGTGATCAACCTGATGGCGGCGAATATCGAGGAACCGCTCAGCCAGGAGCAGCTCGCCCACTACGTGGGGCGCTCGCGGCGGCAGATCGAGCGGTTGTTCCAGCAGCAGCTCGGAACCACGCCGGTGCGCTACTACCTGGAGTTGCGGATCACCGAGTGCCGGCGCCTGCTGCAACATTCCGACCTGACCATGCTGGAGGTCCTGGTCGCCTGTGGCTTCGTCTCGCCCAGCCACTTCAGCAAGTGCTACACCGGCTTCTACGGCTACCCGCCGTCGAAAGAAGTGCGCTACGGCAACGTCCGCTCGACGAAATGAGGGCGTTTCGCCGGACGCGGCCGGCATGCTAGAACGGACCTTTCGCCCTGGCCTGCGGAGGTCCTGCGCCATGTCCCAGCCTTTTCTCTGGCGTCGCGTCAACGACTCGTCCGGTTTCGCCGAGCCGCGGGTGTTCATCCGTGTCTACCTGGAACCGGGCAGCATCGATGCGGCCATCGCTTTCTACGAAGACCTGCAGGGCGTCGCCCACGACATGCGCTTCGACTTTCCCGAGAAACGCCTGACACTCGCCGCAGTCGGCGCCTTCCTCCTGCTGGAGGGCAGCGACGAGGCGCTGGCGCCGTTCCGCAGCACCACTGGCACCCTGCTGGTGGACGACATCGAGCCCTATCACCGGCGGTTGCTGGCTGCCGGCGCGCAGATCATTTTCGGGCCGGCGCGCGCGCCCACCGGTGCCTGCTTCAATGCGCTGCTGCCGGACGGCACGGTGGTCGAGTTCGTCCACCACCGGCCGCAGCCGGGCGAGGCCTGAACCTCAGCCGTCGCGCCGGGCGGCGCAATCGTCCATGGCCGCGCCGATCGCCTGTTCGCCGCGGGCCAGCAGCGCTGCGCTGGCGCCGCGGATATCGCGGGCTTCCTTGTTCTGGCTGAGCTTGAACTTGCCGACCAGGCGGGTGATCTCGATTTCGATGCCGACGATCAGCCGGAGCATCTCGTCGATGTAGTCGGCGGGGCCGTCGGTCATTTTCCAGGGCGTTTCCTGGGTCGCCTCGTGGGTGCGGGTCAGGCGCGCCACCAGTCCGCGCACATAGCGTTCGTCGTCGCGGATCCGCACCCGGCCGTGGGCGTGGACCACCCGGTAGTTCCAGGTCGGCACCTGGCGGTGGTGCTCCTGCTTGCTCGGGTACCACTGCGGCGAGATGTAGGCATCGCCGGCGCGGAACACCACCAGCACCTCGTCGCCGTCGCGCAGCTCGCTCCAAACCGGGTTGTTGCGCGCGACATGGGCTTCCAGGGTGCCTTGCGCGCCCTTTGCCGGGCTCAGCTCGAACGGCAGGTGGTTGGCGTCCAGGCCCGCTTCGCCGTGGCTGACCAGCAGGCCCAGCGGATAGTCCCGGATCAGCGCGTGCAGCGCCTGCGGGTCGGACTCTTCGAAATGCGAAGGCAGGTACATGTTCTGTTCTCCTCGGGGACTGGGTCCTTATACGCTGTCGGCGGGTACCGTCGCCACGCACAGCAGGCGCGAGTCGGCGCGCATGCCGGGCATCATCAGGTGCAATTCGTCGAGCAGCAGGCCGCCCGCTTCGTGCAGGGCCGCCAGCGGCATTTCCGGCAGGCTCTCGAGGATGAACCACATGCGCCGGGCGCTGGCATCCAGGCGGGTGCGCACGCCCTGGCGCCAGTTCCAGCGGCGGCAGGTGACGCCGAGGTCGTCGCGCCAGACCACCTCGCCGGGGTCGGGGGATTCGTCGAGCGCCTCGCCGTTCTTCAGGGTGTCGAAGGTCTCGCTGCCGTCGGCGACCACCAGGCGCGGCGGGCCGGCATAGGCGGCGAGATTCTCGCCGCCTATCGGAATGGCGAATTGCACGCTGATGGCGTTGTACAGGTCCACCACCGGGTCGATGCTCGGCAGCCCGCCGTCGCGCAGCGCGCGTTTGCGCAGGGCTTCGGCGGAGCAGGGGGTACGCTGCGGCTTGGCGCCGAAGCGGCGGAACGCCTCGGCCCAGGCTGCCAGGTGCGCCTCGGCCCAGTCCGGTTCGCCACGCGCCAGCGCCTGGCAGGCGCGCTCCATGGCGCGGCCGGCGATTTCCGGACGAACGATCGGCGCCGCCTCGACGGTGAGGCTCAGGGCGCGGAAACCGGGGGCGAGGGCGGCCACCTCGGCGGCGATGACGGGGAGGATCGGGGCGTGCTCGGGCATGGTCGTCTTCAGGGTTCGGTGAGATGGAGGGGGCGGGGCATTCGGCTTGGCCGGCGCGTAAAGCGGTAGGTGGATTTTTACCATCCGGGCTCCGCCCTCACCATGAAATCAGCGAATGAATTATTAGCTGTGCTGATGATCGGGTGGTCGGGTTCAGCTGCGCTAATGACGGGAGCGGCGTTCGCTTGCCGGCGAAGCCGGCGCCAGAGCCTTCCGCCGGCCGGTCGGGGCTGGACAGCGAGGCGCGAGGGGCGCAGTGTTCGAGCGGTCAGAACCGCCACCACCCGAGGTAGAACGCAGATGGCCAAGGCAGCCGATGTGGTTGTGCAATGCCTGGAAAACGAGGGCGTGCAGTACGTCTTCGGAATTCCCGGCGAGGAGAATCTCGACCTGCTGGAGTCCCTGCGCAAGTCGCAGATCCGGCTGGTGCTCACCCGCCACGAACAATCGGCCGGCTTCATGGCCGCCACCTACGGGCGCCTCACCGGCAAGACCGGGGTCAGCCTGTCGACCCTCGGCCCGGGCGCCACCAACCTGGTCACCGCCGGCGCCTACGCCTACCTGGGCGGCATGCCGATGCTGATGATCACCGGGCAGAAGCCGATCAAGAAGTCCAAGCAGGGCCGCTTCCAGATCCTCGACGTGGTCGGCATGATGCAGCCGCTGACCAAGTACACCCACCAACTGGCCTCCGCCGACAACATTCCCTCGCGGGTCCGCGAGGCGTTCCGCCTGGCCGAGGAAGAGAAGCCCGGCGCGGTGCACCTGGAGCTGCCGGAGGACATCGCCGCCGAGCAGACCGACAGCCTGCCCATCCCGCCGAGCCTGAGCCGCCGGCCGCTGGCGGAATACAAGGCGATCTGCGCCGCGGTGGAGAAGCTGCGCGCCGCGCGCAGCCCGATCCTGGTGATCGGCGCCGGGGCCAACCGCAAGATGACCGCCAAGGTCCTCAAGCAACTGATCGACAAGACCGGCATTCCCTTCGTCACCACCCAGATGGGCAAGGGCGTGGTCGACGAGCGTCACCCGCGCTTCCTCGGCAACGCCGCGCTGTCCGCCGGCGACTTCGTGCATCGCGCGGTGGAGGCGGCCGACCTGATCGTCAACGTCGGCCACGACGTGATCGAGAAGCCGCCGTTCTTCATGGTTCGCGGCGGTACCGAGGTGATCCACGTGAACTTCCGTTCCGCCGAGGTGGACCCGGTGTATTTCCCGCAGATCGAAGTGGTGGGCGACATCGCCAACGCCATCTGGCAGATCGGCGAGGCGCTGGACGATACCGCGCACTGGGACTTCACCCGCCTGCTGGCGATCCGCGAGGCCAACGAGGCGCAGGTCGCCGAAGGCGCCGACGACCCGCGCTTCCCGCTCTATCCGCAGCGCCTGGTGGCCGACGTGCGCCGGGCGTTGCCGTCGCAGGGCATCGTCGCCCTGGACAACGGCATGTACAAGATCTGGTTCGCCCGCAACTACAAGGCGCACATGCCCAACACCGTGCTGCTGGACAACGCCCTCGCCACCATGGGCGCCGGCCTGCCCTCGGCGATGGCCGCGCACCTGGTCTACCCGGACCGGCCGATCGTCGCGGTGTGCGGCGATGGCGGCTTCATGATGAACAGCCAGGAACTGGAAACCGCGGTGCGGCTGAAGATGAACCTGACGGTGATCATCCTGCGCGACAACGGCTACGGGATGATCCGCTGGAAGCAATCGAACATGGGCTTCGCCGACTTCGGGCTGGACTACGGCAACCCGGACTTCGTGCGCTACGCCGAGGCCTACGGCGCCCATGGCCACCGGGTCGACAGCGCCGAGGGCTTCCTGCCGCTGCTGGAGCGCTGCCTGGGCACGCCCGGGGTGCATGTGATCGATTGCCCGGTGGATTACTCGGAGAACGACCGCATCCTCAACGTCGAGCTGCGCGAACGCGCCCTGGCGGTCTGAACCGCCGGAGCGTCGCGCCGGCGTGCGTTCCGGCGCGACGGCTCAGAACAGCGACAGGTTGTAGCTGGCGATCAGGCGCACCTCGTCCACGTCGCGCGCCGAGCGCTCGAAGTCGGTGCGGTAGGTGGCGTTGCGCAGGCGCAGGCTGAGGTCCTTGAAGCGGCCGCTCTGCACCACGTACTTCAGCTCGATGTCGCGCTCCCATTCCTTGCCCTCGTCGCCGTTGGCCAGGCGGATATGGTCGCCGTTGACGTAGCGGGTCATGAAGCTCAGGCCGGGCACGCCGACGCTGCGCAGGTCGAAGTCGTAGCGCAGTTGCCAGGAGCGTTCCTCGGGGTTGGCGAAGTCGTTCACCTGCAGGTAGTTGGCCAGGTACGGATTGCTGCCGTCGAGGTAGGGCATCGAGCTGGCGCCGTTCATCCGCTGCCAGCCGGCGCTGAGCGTGTGGCCGCCCTGGGCGTAGGCGAGCAGCAGGCTGAGAGCGCGGTTGTCGATCTTGCCGGCGCGGGCCGCGCCGGCGTCCTCGCTGTCGAACCAGCGCAGGTCGGCGCTCAGCTTGCCGGCGCCGAGCTGCCGCTTGCCCACGGCACCGAGGTAGCGCTGGCGATAGACGTTGCGCAGGCCGCCCTGGGCGTATTGCAACAGCAGGCCGTCGTTGACCTGGTAGTCGAGTTGGTAGGCGTCGAAGCGGTTGCCGGTGGTGTCGCAGGCGTAGCGTTTGTTCTTGCAGTGCAGGCGGATGTCCTGGGCATCGCTGGAGTCCCGCGCGGTGTAGCGCTCCAGGCGGGTGGCGGAGAGCCTGAGCCCGGCGATCTCCTCGCTGGTCAGCTGGGCGCCGTGGAACAGGGTCGGCAGCAGGCGTCCGTCGTTGTATTTCAGCAACGGCATGTCCGGCAGCATCGCCCCGTATCTGAACTGTGTCTGCGAGAAGCGCATCTTGCCGGCGACGCCGGCCTTGGCGTACTGGTCGACCGAGCGACGCGGATCGTGGCCGCTGGAAGGCAGCAGGCCGCTATTGCTGTCCGCGGGGCTGGAGTCGAGCTTGATCCCGAGCATCGCCAGGGTATCCACGCCGAAGCCCAGCGCGCCCTCGGTATAGCCCGAGCGCAGGTCGAGGATGAAGCCCTGCGCGGCTTCCTCGCGCTTGGAGGCGCCCTGCGGGTTGGCCGAGCTGCCGTCGCGGAAGTCGCGGTTGAAGTAGACGGTGCGCGCTTCCAGGCGCGCGCTGCCGTCCTCGAGGAAGGCGGCAGGGGCCGGGGCGACGAATCCGCCGCACAGGGCGAGGGCGCCCAGGCCGCGAAGGGTGCGGGGCGAACGGGGGGAAAACGGGGCGGACATGCGGTGACTCTCGACAGCGGGGGGTAAAAAAACGCGCGAAGGTGTCACAGATGGTCGGCGGGGTCTTTGCGACCTTGGTCTAGCCGAGAAGGCGCGCACGGATCGTCGGCCAGGCAGGCCTCTAGCGGGTCGGACGCAGCGTGCCGAAAGCGACGAAGAATCCTCCGCAGCCCCCTGTGAAACGCTGCCCCGCCCGTGCCAGCCTGATCGTCACGTTTGCGCCAGGATATCCGGAGGCTAGCGCTTCACGCAGACGAACAGGGCATTCCCGGAGCTGCCGGCCCAGGGCGTGATCCGTTCGTAGTCGTGTTCGAAGACCTGCACCTCGAAATGCGTCTGCAACAGGTGCTGCAGCTCGGCGAAGCTGAGGGCGACCATGGGGTGTTCGTCCTCCCAGGTCTGGGTCGTTCCGTCCGTGGTTTTCTCGATACCGAGGCGCAGCGCCTGGCGCTCGCCCTCGCCGCTGTAGTACCAGCCGGAACCGAAGGTGAAGCGGCTGCCTCGATGCTCCACGGAATGGTGGACGAACGAGCGATTGTCGATCTGCCCCTTGTCCACCGTGTTGAAACAGAACACGCCGCCATCCGCCAGTGCGCCATGCACGCTGGCCAGGCATGCGCGCAAGCGCTCCAGCCCTGCGTTGTAGTGGATCGAATAGAGGAAACAGGTGATCAGGTCCAGCGGCTCGTCCACCTGGAAGCCGGCCATGTCCTGCCGGCTGAAGTGCGCTTCGGGGCAGCGCTGTCGGGCGAGGTCGAGCATCGGCTGGTTGATGTCCAGGCCGGCGCTGCGATAGCCGAAATCGAGGAAGTGCCTCACGTGAGGGCCGGTACCGCAGGCCAGGTCCAGGTGCCGCCGGCCCTGGTTGCCGAACAACTGGTGCAGGCGACGCACGCAGTGGCTCTGCGCCTGGTAGTCGATGTCGGCGCACATCAGGTCGTAATAGTGGGACAGGTCGGTGTACAGCGCAGTGGCGGACATGGGCGGCAAGGACCGGCGGCGAAGGGCGCGGCATGGTACCCCAGGCCCGGGCTTTGCCGGCGAAAAAACAGGCACCGGCCGGCGGATCGCGGGCGGACTTCAGTCGAACCGCGGCCAGTCGTCGGCTATCCGGTACCAGCAGGCCATCGACGCGACCTGGACATGCTTCTGTTTCTCCGATGGGAAGGGCGTGTCCAGGCTGCCGAGGGCGACCGATACCCAGTCGGCGAACTTGCCTTCGCTCCTTGACCAGAACAGCGGCGAGCCGCAGCGCGAGCAGAAGCGCCGGAGCACGGCGGGGGAGGAGCTGAACGCGGCGAGCAGGTCGGCGCCGCGGTCGATGTGCAGGTCCGCGACGGGGACGCTGCCATAACTGGCGAATGCCGCCCCATGGGCCTTGCGGCACTGGCTGCAATGACAGTGGGAGAGCGCCCGCGGGGGCGACGACAGGCGGTAGCGCAGCGCGCCGCACAGGCAACTGCCGTGGAAAGTCTGGCTCATCGGAAGGCGTTCCCGGATTCGCAAAGGCGGCGAGTCAAGCAGCCCGCGCCACGCTTGTCGAGCGCCTCCTCCGATCGTGGGCTGTCGGTGCTGGCGTCGATGTCTGCTAGGCTCTGCCGTTTCACCCTAGGAGTATTTCCCCATGGCCCGAGCCACTGCCCGCCACATCCTGGTTTCCAGCGAAGCCAAGTGCAACGAACTGAAAACCGCCATCGAAGGTGGTGCGGATTTCGCCGAAGTCGCCCGCGAGCATTCCACCTGCCCCTCCGGCCGCGACGGCGGCAACCTGGGCTCGTTCGGCCCCGGCCAGATGGTCCGCGAGTTCGACCAGGTGGTCTTCAGCGCGCCGTTGAACGTGGTCCAGGGCCCGGTGAAGACCCAGTTCGGCTACCACCTGCTGGAAGTCACCAGCCGCCAGGACTGAACGTGCGGCGGCGCATAACGCCCCTCTTCCACGCGCCGATCCGGGCGTGGGGCGAATAACCGCTGCACGGGGTAAACGGCGGATAACGCCGTTGGCGTTATGCGCCCTACCTGTCCCGGACCGATGAAGGAAGCTGCACTTCCACGCGCCAATCCGGGTGTGGGGCGAATAACCGCTGCGCGGGATAAACGGCGGATAATGCCGTTGGCACCTGTTCCGGACCGATGAAAGAAGCTGCACTTTCACGCGCCGATCCAGGCGTAGGGCGAATAACCGCTGCGCGGTTATTCGCCGGTGCGCGATCGATAGCCTGGCTGGCCTCAGGGCGCGAAGTAGCGGGAGATCTGCGAATAGACGCCGCTGAAATCGGAGAAGTAGTCATTGCGCTGAGAGGTGGGCGCGCCGCAGTACGAGGGGCCGCCGTACAGGCCACCGCGTAGCTGGTAGGAACCGTCGCCGGCGACGGTCAGCAGGCCCGAGCCGGACGAGCCGCCTTCGACCACCGCCGACGGCCAGTCGACGCGGGTCAGGGCGGTATGCCCGTCGTAGGTGACGCCCACTGCCGAGACGTTGCCCTGCGAGTACTTCTTGGCGTCGCCGCGCGGATGGTGGATGTCATGGCCGAGCGAGCCGTTGGCGATCGGCGTGGCGCTCCAGCCCTGGTAGAACACGCCGGCCGGCGGAGTACGCTTGAGTTCCAGCAGCAGGGTGTCGCGCTTCGCGTCGCGGTGCAGGATATTCGCCCCGCCGGTCAGCACGGTGACGCTCTGGTTGATGGTCGAGGCGTCGCCGTAGCACTGGGTGGTGTTGTAGAACCAGATGGTCTGCAGCGTCGCGGCGGTGGCCTGGTCCTCGATGCAGTGCGCGGCCGACCAGAACAGCTGGCGCTTGGGCGAGTTGCCGTTGTTCAGCAGGGTGCCGGTGCAGATGTAGCTGCCGCCGTCCGCCGAGCTGGTGAAGACCATCTTCGCCACCGCGGCGGTGGCGTTGTCGTAGGCCCGCGTGCCGCTCTGGGTCGCGCAGACCGCATCCACCTCGCAGCTGCCGCTGGCGCCGAAGCCGTCGCGGTAGCCGGCCTTGTACAGGGAGTCGGCGAAATACGATACCTGGGGTACCGACAGGCGCAGGTCGCCCGGTTGCAGGTTGGCCGGCAGCACCAGTTCGACGGTCAGGGTATCGCCCTCGATGACCGGGCTCCAGTAGGGACGGTTGAGCGAGAGGTCCTTGCCGCTGGCCTCGAAGATTTCCTTGCCGGCGCCGGCGAAGTGCAGCAGCACGTCGTCGGGCAGCGAGCCGCTGCGGGTTTCCAGGCGAATCGCGGCGCGCAGGCTGGCGGCCCCCGCGGCGCTGATCGGGAAGCGCGCGGTGTGGCGCCCATCCGGAGTGTCGATCCATTCGAGGGTTGCCAGGTCGATTTCCGGAGTTGCCGTTTTCAGGCCCACGCCTACTTGCAGCGGCGTACCCGGTTTCGGCGCCAGCGGCGCGGCGCGGGCCACGCGGCGGGCGGGGGGCGCGGCGAAGTGGATGCCGGCCGCCGAGGTCGCCGCGTTGGGGTTGGCGAAGCGGGCGTGGCCGGTGCTCGCCGGAGAAGCCTGGAGCACGGCGACGTCGCCAGCCATTTCGCTCGCACCGGGCGCGGCCGAGGCCTGGCTCGCGCCCGCAGCCAGCGCGAGAACCAGGCATGCATTCAGGTACGTTCTCTTATGCATGAATCGACTCCTTCAGTTTGGGGAGGGCAACTTCCTTAATCGTTCGCGTGGCGAAAGATATGCAGGGGTGACGGAGTCGTTCAAATATTTTTTATATTCGTTTCTGCTAGCTATTAAATATGAAGAAGCGTTTATGGATAGCAGAATAGATAGCTATTCCCCTCACTTGTCATTGATGTTGGAGTGCTCTCTCTACCAACTAAAGTTTGGTCTGGAGTGCCGCTATAGAGCCTTCGGCTTGCTTCATAGAGGTGCAGGGTGTAGTGCGCGAGTGCTTTGCTGGTGCATCTATCGATGTGATCGGGTTAACGAAATCCGGATTTTCAAGTTATCCGGTTTGACCAGTCCTTAATATAAGGCTGGGTGAATCTTTCATTCACCGCTTGGAAACCGTTCCGATGTCGGCTTGGTTGAATTCCAGGATATCCGGCTTATGGTCGTATCAGTCATCTTTATAATCGCGGGGCATATATAGAGCCCTGGCCGCTTACCATTACTCCAGGGTTTTCCAGGATACGCCTCCGTCTTTGTTTCAGAGCGGCGGATGCAACGGCGGCGCATGCCGCGCGATCAGTTCGGCGACCCACTCGATGAACACCCGCAGCTTGCCGCTGACGTGGCGGTTCGGCGGGAACGCCAGGTACAGCGGCATCGGCTCCAGGCTCCAGTCCTCGAACAGCGGCAGCAGCTCGCCGCGGGCGAGGGGCTCACGCGCCATGTAGTGCGGCAGCCAGAGGATGCCCAGGCCGGCCAGCCCGGCCGCCAGGTAGGCGTTGCCGTCGTCCACCGCCAGCACATGGCGGCCCGCCACCCGCAGGCTTTCCTCGCCCCTGTGCATGGCGTAGGGCAGGGCCTTGCCGGTGCGCGCCCAGAGGAAGCCGACGATGCGCTGGTGGCTGTCCTCCAGTTCGCGCGGGTGGCTCGGCACGCCGGCGCGCTGCAAGTAGGCCGGTGCCGCGTAGACCCCCAGTTGCAGGTCGCCGACCCGCCGCGCCATCAGCGACTGGTCGCGCAGTTCGCCGCCGCGGATGACGCAATCGACGTTCTCGTCGATCAGGTCGACGAGCCGATCGCTCACGCCCAGGTCGATCTGGATCTCCGGATAGCGCGCATGGAACTCGGGCAACGCCGGGATCAGCAGCAGCCGCGCCAGCGGGCTCGGCACGTCGATCCGGAGACGCCCGCGGGGCGCCAGGGCGGCGCTGGAGAGGCTGGTCTCGGCATCGTCCAGTTCCGCCAGCAGGCGTACCACCCGCTCGTAGTAGGCGGCGCCGTCGGCGGTCAGGTTGAGCTTGCGCGTGGTGCGATTGAGCAGGCGTACCCGCAGCCGCGCTTCCAGTTGCTGGACCAACTGGGTGACGCTGGTGCGGCTCATGTGCAGCGTCTCCGCCGCCTTGGTGAAGCTGCCGGTCTCCACCACACGGGCAAAGGCCTGCATCGCATCGAAACGGTCCATCGGGGCTCCGGGGCGTCGGGGATTGTTTGGATTCTACAAACAGTCATGGCCAGGGTTGCGCGTTTATCCACGGCGCGCACGACCTTACCGTTCTTCCATCGACGATGACGGGGCCGGGAGCCCCAGGATGGAGGTATCGCATGACTGTACGCGACGTGGTTTTCCCCGCCGGCCGCCAGGCCCTCTACGAGCGCAACCGCTATTCCCCGGCGGTCCGCAGCGACGGCCTGCTGTTCGTCTCCGGCCAGGTCGGCAGCCGCGACGACGGCTCTCCCGAACCCGAGCTGGAGACCCAGGTCCGCCGCGCCTTCGACAATCTGAATGCGGTGCTCGCCGCGGCCGGTTGCGGGTTCGACGATGTGCTGGACGTCACCGTGTTCATGGTCGACGCCGAGGCCAACTTCGAGCGCATCTGGAAGATCGTCCCGGAGTACTGGGGCGAGGCGCCGCACCCCACGCTGACGGCGGTGGGGGTGAACTGGCTGTATGGCTTCAGCTTCGAGATCAAGGTGGTGGCGAGGTTGCCGGAGGGGCGAGAAGGAGGGGCGTAGATCGCCCGGATTACTCTCAGACTTTTATATCTGACCACCTGGGTTGCTGGTGGTCAGAGGTATCCACCGCTATTTTTTCCTCGGTTTTCCTGCATCGCTACGTTTGTCACGTATCTGTCCATCTTTATTTCTGGAGCGCGGTTGTTCCCCGCCCCCGGGCTTGGGAACGTTCACATTAGGGTTGATCGGCCTTCTGTCAGTCATTTCTCTTTCCTTGCAATAGACTTGGGTCGGTACCAGCCAATGACCTGGCCGGGGGGCGAGGTCTTCTTCAAGGTAGCCCATGGCCATCTTTTGTCAGAAATGTATAAGAGGCCTATGGGAACTCAACACCTGCCGAGGTGTGAGCCTGCCACGCTACTGTCGTTCCATCACGAACCCTCGTGATCAGGTTTGGCGACCTGAACGACGAAAGGTGTAGCAGCGCCCATGTACCCATTGCAGATGCGCCCCGTGTCTACGATGCTGTGCCGCGGTCGCTGTGCATGGGAGACCCCCGGGTCTGCCGGGCTCCTTTCGTCCTGGTTCGCCAACCTGTGCACAGCGGCCTCCTTGACCGTTTGGCGACGGCAAAAGGCTGCTCCTGATAACGAAAGGAGCTTTACATGTCTGAGTTCGAAGCACTCCCCACCCTTTCCCAGCATTCCTCTGATTCCGATTCCGCCGTCCTCTACCTGCGCCAGGACGCTCCGGCCTACCAGTTGCTGCATGCCGCCGAGTACCGTTTTGGCGCTCTGGCTGAACTCCTCGCGGTGCTCAGCCTGGGTGAGGATAAAGCCGAGGTGCCCGCCGCCTTGCAGCGCTCGGCGCGGGCTTTCCTGCTGTTGGCTTCGGATGCGCGGGGGCTTTATTGCGCCGCAAGGCAATCGCATGAAGCTCACCTGAGACCT
>NZ_KV813473.1:0-423 GCF_001813645.1 Pseudomonas sp. HMSC063H08 | reverse complement strand
GGCAAGCGCGTGCGCTTCTACTCCACGGTCGATCTGGTCAATCTGCTGGAGCGCGAAAAACACGACGGCAAAGCCGGGCGGATCGCCCAGGCACTGCTGCGCATGGATCTGGTCATCCTCGACGAACTGGGTTATCTGCCCTTCAGCCAGGCCGGCGGTGCGTTGCTGTTTCACCTGCTATCCAAGCTGTACGAACACACCAGCGTGGTGATCACCACCAACCTGAGCTTCGCCGAATGGTCGAGCGTGTTCGGCGACGCCAAGATGACCACCGCCCTGCTGGATCGGCTGACCCACCACTGCCACATCGTCGAAACCGGTAACGAGTCCTATCGCCTGCAACACAGTAGCTTGGCGGCCCAGGCCAAGATCAAATCACGGGAGCGAAAGCGTAAGGGCGGCCAGGAACCGGAGGACGATGAG
>NZ_KV813472.1:0-248 GCF_001813645.1 Pseudomonas sp. HMSC063H08 | reverse complement strand
TCGAACTGGCCTGAAAGCGCCGAGGCCAGGGAGTACATGCCCTTGACTGCGCCTTGCGACTTCGAAACGAAGCCGGCCTGGATCACCGTCGGCGAATGGCGGATGGCAACGATGTCCAGATGCTCTTCCTTGCCCAGCTTGCGCGCTTCCTTCATGTACTGCCGCTGGCTGGACAGCGGCCGCCAGAACAGGCCGCTGACGAACTTGTTGCCGTGGTAGCTCAGGATCGAGACGTCTGGTCCACGGCT
>NZ_KV813471.1:0-265 GCF_001813645.1 Pseudomonas sp. HMSC063H08 | reverse complement strand
TCTTCGCTCAGTCGGCCGGCAACGGGGGCGGGTTGCCTAGCGGCACATTAGACTTTCCTGAACTGGACCAGTCTCGACTGGAGAAATGTGCGAAAGACATGGACCTGGAGGACCAGTTGATCAAGACGGACATCGACACTGCACGGTCGAAGAGCATTACAGCGACCCCGACCCTAGTCATCCGGGACAACCAGACGGGACGAAGCGTGAAGCTAGAGGGCATCGCCGACGAAACCACGTTGCTGTCGGCGATAGACTGGCTAGC
>NZ_KV813470.1:0-694 GCF_001813645.1 Pseudomonas sp. HMSC063H08 | reverse complement strand
AGAAACCCTGTCAAAGGTTTCCCCAGCCGTGTCTGGAAGGGGAGTCAAGTGAGCCACCTGTGGTTGAATCGTCGATCCCTGGGCATTGATCGTCTCGATCCCATCACCCGGCCATTATCGTGGCTTGGCCAGCAAACAGTAGGCACGCATCCGCGTACAAAGGGAGCCCTGCGTATCACCGGCGGGCCACCGGCAGGGAGAAGGATCCCGATGGGTAGCCTGATGCCCCTGGAGCAGGAGCATCAGGCTACCCATGGAGAGGGGAAAAGGAGGGGCCGTAACACCAGTACGACCCTTAAATCGAGGAAACACCGAACCTCTTGAGAACCCTATGTGCCTTTAAACTCGCTCGACACGAGTTGACGGCTGCATGACAAGCAAAAGAACAGGGAGACACAGGGAGAATTCTCAACCAGATCCGCACGCCCCACCCGGTGTTGTAGCGTGCTTACGGTTTGGAGATGAGGCGAACCTGCATCACCAGGGCGCTACTGATGACCGTCAGTAGCCAGCGGGGTGAAATCAAAGTTGATGGCATTATGTGTTCAGAAGGCTGGTTTATCAAGCAGCGCCGGGGTTTACTGGCCTCTGGAGGTTATTTGACCGCGACCACCGCGCCCTCGGGGATGGGCGCAGGGAGCGCAATGGCAGTGGCTCCGAGGCGGCGCGTGACTAACTGGCCGTTGCGCCTGAC
>NZ_KV813469.1:202948-212689 GCF_001813645.1 Pseudomonas sp. HMSC063H08 | reverse complement strand
ATGGACATATAGGCGGGGGTTGCCATGGATGCTCTCCTTGCGTGAGTAGGAAATCCCGCGGGTTGGACCACCCCTCGGGCAACTTCACCTAACAATTCTCATGCCAGTGTTTTAACTATCCTTATAAATCAAACGCATCCGACGGATAATTGTTATCCATGTCTCGTTTTGAATGAAAAATAACAAGTGAATTGAGCAAGAAGTTGCGCAGTGCTGTGCAACTTTTTGCGCAGTAGTGTCCAGGCCAGTATTTTCAAGGGCTGTGGGCTGTTATTGGGGATGTTTCTTGGTTTTCATTGTGCAACTTCTTGCACAATCGCTATTACGCTCTAAATCAGCTGTTGGTCCGCTTGGAAGGCCTATGTTTCGAGGCTCTCCAGAGGAATCCACTGTTGTCTGCCTTATTTTTTATAAATTGTTAACTACCTGTTTTGGTAGGGTTTTCCAAATGGCCATCAATGTCGTTATGATGGCTATAGCCAAGCCGTAAAGGGCATGGACGCAGACGCCTGACGTTTGGCTGAAAATCTTTCATTGATTCGTATCAATGAATAGGAAAATTCCCAAAGAGGGAATGTCCTGTTGCTTGCCAGTTTTTATGTTGTTTTCATGGAAAAGGCAAAGAGCTTTTCAGGCTATTGGGATTTTCGTTCGGTTTTTATGCCAACTAGTTGAATTGTTAAGATATTCATTGGCGCACATGGTGTGCATTGAAGGGTTAGGATGACCTATTCGAGCAAGCTCTCCTCGCATTATCTGGAACTCGCGGAACAGCCGATTTCAAAGGATGTCTTTGCGGGTGAGGATGTGCGCTTTTCCAGCGAATACGAGGCGCTGGAAAATGAGCTGGGCAAGGCGCTCTCGCTCCATGAGAACGGCCAGACCGACTGGTTGAAAATCCTGGAAAACAGCGAAGCGCTGCTTCGTGCCCAATCCAAGGACCTGCGTGTTGCAGCCTGGTTGACCTGGGCCCTCTACCAACGGGAATCCTTTCCCGGTTTGCTGGCCGGACTGGGATTGCTGGAACGTCTGTGCAGCCGGCATTGGGTCGAGATCCATCCGCTCAAGGCGCGCACTCGCGCCGCGGCCATTGCCTGGCTGGTGCCCCGGCTGGAGCAGGCGCTGAACGAGAACGTACCGATCAAGGAGCAACTCCCCCTGTTCCGGCGTCTCGCCGAGCACCTGGAAAAACTCGATACCGCGCTGACCGCGCAACTGGGCGACGACGCGCCCTTGTTGCTGCCGATCAGCCGACGCCTTTCGGGCATGCTCCAGCGCGCCGCCGACAACCAGCCCGAACCTGGCGTGGTCGGCGCCGTGGTGGCCCAGGTCAAGCAGGCGGCCAGCCAGTTGCTGGCGCCGGGTGCGCCCATCGACAACGAGCGCGACGCCCACAAGGCCATGCGCGCCCAGCAGGAGGCCGCACGCCCCCTGTGCGCCTGGTGGCTGAAGCAGAAAGCCACCGATCTGCGCGCGCTGCGCCTCAACCGGACGATGCTCTGGCTGCCCATCGAGTCCATGCCCGAGCGCAATGCCGAACAGGTCACTGCGCTAAGGGGAGTGCCGGCGGACAAGCTGAAAAGCTACCAGGAGCGTTTCGCCCAGGGCCTGTACGCCGATCTCCTGGTGGAGCTGGAGGCGAGCCTGGCACGGGCGCCGTTCTGGTTCGACGGCCAGCGCCTGGTCTGGGAGTGCCTGCAAGGGCTCAACGCCGAGCAGGCGATGCGGGAAGTCGAAATGCATTTCGCCTTGCTCCTGCAGCGTCTGCCGGGGCTGGTGGAGCTGCGTTTCCACGACGGCAGCGCATTCGCCGATGCGGCCACCCGTGGCTGGATCAGCGCCCATGTCATGCCCCATCTCCAGAACGACAGTGCGCCGCGCAAGGTCGAGACCGTGGCCCTGCAGGCCGAATGGGACGTCGCCCTGGACGAGGTCCAGCCGGTGTTGCGCAAGGACGGCTTGAAGGCGGCGGTACAGGTGTTGAAGCAGGGCATGAAGCGCGCCCACGGCGGGCGCGCCCGGTTCTTCTGGCAACTGAGCCTCGCGCGACTGTGCTTCCTGGCGAAGAAGTACGAGCTGGCCAAGACCCAGCTGGAGAGCCTCGACCATCAGTTGCACGAATCGGGATTGCACGCCTGGGAGCCCGATCTGGCGCTGGATGTACTGCACCTGCTGCATAGCTGCTGCGAGCTGTTGCCGCAGAACCACGCCGTGCGAGAACGCAAGGAAGACATTTATCGCAGGCTGTGCCACCTCGATCTCGAGGTGGTGCTCGAATAGGGCTTCGCGCCCTCAATTCTCAAGGAGAAAAAGCCATGGCCAAAGAAGGCTCGGTAGCCCCAAAGGAACGCATCAACGTCACCTTCAAGCCCGCCACTGGCGGTGCCCAGGAAGAAATCGAACTGCCGTTGAAGCTACTGGCGATCGGCGATTACACCCAGCGCGCGGATGAGCGCAAGGTGGAGGACCGCAAGCCGATCGGCATCGACAAGATGACCTTCGACGAGGTCCTGGCCAAGCAGGAGCTGGGGCTGACGCTGAGCGTACCCAATCGTCTCCAGGAGGAGGGCGGCAGCGACGAGCTGGCGGTGGGGCTGCAGATCAACTCGATGAAGGACTTCAACCCGGCCAGCATCGTCGAGCAGGTGCCCGAGCTGAAGAAGCTGATGGAGTTGCGCGATGCGCTGGTGGCCCTCAAGGGCCCGCTGGGCAACGCCCCGGCGTTCCGCAAGGCCATCGAAAGCGTACTCGCCGACGACGAGTCCCGTAGCCGTGTGCTGGGCGAGCTGGGGCTGAGCGCCGCCCCCTCCCAGGACGCCTGAGCCACCCCTAGCCAAGGAAGCAGATACATGAGCACCAGTGCCGCACAGCAAGGCCGGAACCAGAACGGCGAATACAACATTCTCGACAGCATCATCGCCGAGACCCGCCTGAGCCCGGACGACGAGGCCTACGACATCGCCAAGCGCGGCGTCTCCGCCTTCATCGAGGAATTGCTCAAGCCGCAGAACGACGGCGAGCCGGTGAAGAAGGCGATGGTCGACCGGATGATCGCCGAGATCGATGCCAAGCTCAGCACGCAGATGGACGAGATCCTCCATCATCCCGATTTCCAGGCGCTGGAGTCGGCCTGGCGCGGCCTGCAACTGCTGGTCGACCGCACCAACTTCCGCGAGAACATCAAGATCGAGATTCTCAGCGTTTCCAAGCAGGACCTGCTGGACGATTTCGAGGACTCGCCCGAGGTGATGCAGTCCGGCCTGTACAAGCACATCTACACCGCCGAATACGGCCAGTTCGGTGGCCAGCCGGTCGGCGCCATCATCGCCAACTACTACATGTCGCCCAGTTCGCCCGACGTCAAGCTGATGCAATACGTCTCCAGCGTGGCCTGCATGGCCCATGCGCCGTTCGTGGCGGCCGCCGGTCCGAAGTTCTTCGGCCTGGAAAGCTTCACCGGCCTGCCGGACCTGAAGGACCTGAAGGATCATTTCGAAGGCCCGCAGTTCGCCAAGTGGCAGAGCTTCCGCCAGTCCGAGGATTCCCGCTACGTGGCGCTGACCGTACCGCGCTTCCTGCTGCGCACGCCCTACGATCCGGAAGAGAATCCGGTCAAGTCGTTCGCCTACAAGGAGACCGTGGCCAACAGCCACGAGCATTACCTGTGGGGCAACACCGCCTATGCCTTCGGCACCAAGCTGACCGATAGCTTCGCCAAGTATCGCTGGTGCCCGAACATCATCGGGCCGCAGAGCGGCGGTGCGGTGGAGGACCTGCCGTTGCACCACTTCGAGAGCATGGGCGAGATCGAGACCAAGATCCCCACCGAGGTGCTGGTGTCCGATCGCCGCGAGTACGAACTGGCCGAGGAAGGCTTCATTTCCCTGACCATGCGCAAGGGCAGCGACAACGCCGCGTTCTTCTCCGCCAGCTCGGTACAGAAGCCGAAGTTCTTCGGCATCAGCGCCGAAGGCAAGGCCGCGGAGCTGAACTACAAGCTCGGCACCCAGCTGCCGTACATGATGATCGTCAACCGCCTGGCCCATTACCTGAAGGTCCTGCAACGCGAACAGCTTGGATCGTGGAAGGAGCGTACCGACCTCGAACTGGAGCTGAACAAGTGGATCCGCCAGTACGTCGCCGACCAGGAAAACCCCAGCGCCGAAGTACGCGGCCGTCGCCCGCTGCGCGCTGCGCAGATCATCGTCAGCGACGTCGAGGGCGAGCCGGGCTGGTACCGCGTCAGCCTGAACGTGCGCCCGCACTTCAAGTACATGGGGGCGGACTTCACCCTGTCGCTGGTCGGCAAGCTGGACAAAGAGTAAGCGGAGCTTTCCATGACCGGATACGGCAGCCTGTTCGAGCGCCTGAACGGCGACGCGGATAAGCGCGTCGGCTGGAGCCGCGAGGTTTCCGCCATGGCGTCGGTGGCTGCCCATCTGGGCAAGATGCTCAGCACCCGGGCGGGCAGCGTGCAGACGCTGTCCGACTACGGGTTGCCCGATCTCAACGACATGCGCCTGAGCCTGCACGACTCCCTGAGCCAGGCCCGCTCGGCCATCGAAGGTTTCATCGAGGCTTACGAACCGCGCTTGAGCAACGTGCGTGTCGTTTCCCTGCCACGCGACAACGACCAGCTCCGCCTGGCCTTCAGCATCGAAGGGTTGCTGGAGGTGGAAGGTTTCAAGTGCCAGGTGAGTTTTTCCGCATGCCTGGATGGCAGCGGCCAGGTGAAGGTCAGCTAAGGAGGTTTCGATGTCCGGCAAACCCGCAGCCCGCGTTTCCGATCCCACCGCTTGTCCGCTCCCCGGGCATGGCAGCAATCCCATCGTCGTCGGTTCCGCCGACGTGTTCTTCGACGGCTTCGCGGCGGCCCGCCAGGGTGACGCCTCGGCCTGGCGCTGTACCGCTTCGATGCCTGGTTCGTCCATGAGGTCTTCTGAGATGGGCGCGAATCGGGTCGATTACGGAAAGACAACGGACACCGTGGGTTTCCGATCTTCAGGCCAGAAGTGTCATTGCGGTTTTGGCGGCAGCGGTCAGACGACTGCCATCAGTGAAACGATATCCAGCAGGTAAGCCGTGTCCTTCAATCATTACTACCAGAGCGAACTCACCGCACTGCGCCAGCTGGGGCGCCGTTTCGCCGAGCGTAGCCCGGCCCTGGCCCCGTTTCTCGGGCAGGTCGGACGCGATCCGGATGTCGAGCGCCTGCTCGAGGGCTTTGCCTTCCTGACCGGGCGGTTGCGGCAGAAGCTGGACGACGAGTTGCCGGAACTCAGCCACTCGATGATGCACCTGCTGTGGCCGAACTATATGCGCCCGCTGCCGGCTTTCAGCATTCTCCAGTTCGACCCCCTGACCCGCCCGGGCGGGGCGCTGCGCGTGGAGCGCGATACGCCGGTCGAGAGCCGGCCGGTGGGCGAGGTCGCCTGTCGCTTCCGTACCTGCTACGCCACCGAGGTCCTGCCGCTGGTGCTGGAGGCGCTCAACTATTCGGTGACCGGCGAAGGCGTGCTGCTCGGCCTGCGCCTGGCGATGAACTGCGACGGGCATCTCGGCGAGCTGGGCCTGAGTCGGCTGCGCCTGCACCTGGCCGGCGAGCGCTACATCAGCCAGATGCTCTACCTGTGCCTGCTGCGCAACCTGGAGAGCATCCAGCTGATTCCGCTGGACGCCCATGGGCGGCCGCTGGATGGCGTGGCCGGCAAGCCGATGTCGTTCCGCCTGACGGGCGAGCGGGTGCAGCCGGTGGGTTTCGCCGAAGACGAGGCGTTGATTCCCTATCCGCTGAATACCTTCCGTGGCTATCGCTACCTGCAGGAGTACTTCGCGTTCCAGGACAAGTTCCTGTTCGTCGACGTGGATGGCCTTGACCTGCTCGGCGCGCTGCCCGAGGAAACCCTCAAGCAGGTCCGCGGCCTCGAGTTGCGCTTCGATATCCGCAAGAGCGGCATCCAGCGCCTGCACCCGACGCTGGAGAACGTCAAGCTGTACTGTACGCCGGTGGCCAACCTGTTCCGCCACGATGCGCTGCCGATCCGCCTCGACGGCAAGCAGGACGAGTACCTGCTGATGCCGGCCGAATACAGCCTGGAGGACTGCGGGGTGTTCTCGGTAGAAGGCGTCACTGGCTGGCGGCCGGGCGGGCTCGGCTACCAGGCCTATGTGCCGTTCGAGTCCTTCGAGCACGATCCCAGCTTCGACGTTCCCGAAGCACGGCCCCACTACAGCGTCCGGCAACGGACCTCGTTGCTGCACGATGGCCTGGACACCTACCTGAGCTTCGGCATCCGCCATCCCGAGCAGATCGAGACGCTGTCGGTGGAACTGACCTGCACCAACCAGAACCTGCCCCAACGGCTGCGCCTGGGCGATATCTGCGTCGCCTGCGAAGGCACGCCGGAGTTCCTCGGTTTCCGCAATATCACCCCGGCGACGCCGAGCTACGCGCCGCCGCTGAACCGCGATTTCCTCTGGAAACTGATCAGCAACATGTCGCTCAACTACCTGTCGCTGGCCAACGTCGACGCGCTCAAGGTGATCCTCGAAACCTACGACCTGCCGCGCTACTACGACCAGCATGCGGCGAAGGTCAGCAAGCGCCTGCTGGGCGGGCTCAAGGCGGTCCGCCACGAGCATGTCGACCGCCTGCATCGGGGCCTGCCGCTGCGCGGCTTGCGTACCGAGCTGACGATCGATCCGGAAGGCTACATCGGCGAGGGCGACCTGTTCGTGTTCGCTTCGGTTCTGAACGAATTTTTCGCGCTTTACGCCAGCATCAACTCCTACCACGAGTTGCGGGTGAGGAGCACACAGGGAGACGTGTACCAATGGAAACCGCGCATGGGTTTGCAGCCCCTGCTGTAAGCGCGCTGGCCCGGGGCATTCGCGAGTACTCGCTGTTCCAGGCGGTCCTGCTGGTCATGGATCGCCTGCGCGAGGAACATCCCGGCCTGGGAGACGAGGCGCTCTACGATCAGTTGGAATTCCAGGCCAATCCTAGCCTCGGCTTCCCGGGCAGCGATGTCGATCGGGTGGAGTTCTTCGAAGAGCGCGGCATGCTGCGGGCGCGGCTGCGTTTCAACCTGATCGGCTTGTTCGGTGCCAGTTCGCCGTTGCCGGCGTTCTACAGCGAGCAGGCCCTGGGCGACAGCGAGGAGGGCAATCCTACGCGGAACTTCCTCGATCTCTTCCATCACCGCCTGCATCGGCTGCTGTTGCCGATCTGGCGCAAGTACCGCTACCGGGTGAGCTTCCAGAGCGGCGCGAGCGATGCGTTCTCCGCTCAGTTGTTCGCCCTTGTCGGATTGGGCGGGGAAGAGATCCGCAAGGCCAGGGAACTGAACTGGAAACGCCTGCTGCCCTACCTAGGCCTGCTCAGCCTGCGGGCGCACTCGGCGGCCTTGATCGAGTCTGTGCTGCGCTACTACTTCAAGCATGCCGAACTGGTCGCCGAGCAGTGTATCGAACGGCGCGTCGCGATCCTCGAAGAGCAGCGCAACCGACTCGGCCTGTTCAACAGCCAGCTTGGCGAAGACGCGGTGCTGGGCGAACGGGTCCGCGACCGCAGCGGCAAGTTCCGCATTCATATCCGCCAGCTCGACTGGCAGCGCTTCCACGAGTTCCTGCCGATCGGTCCCGGCTACCAGCCGCTTTGCGCGCTGGTCCGCTTCACCCTGCGCGACCCGCTCGACTACGACATCCGGCTGGTCTTGCGCCACGAGGAAATCCGCGAGTTCCGCATCGGCGCGCAGAACGCCTGCCGCCTTGGCTGGACCAGCTGGCTGGGCCGGGAGCGCGCCGATGGCGTGGTGACGCTGGGCAGCAAGATTCATTAAGGATGGATGAGCATGATCAACGTAGACCTGCAACAACTGATTCAGGCGCTGGATGCCGACACCCGGCGCGACCTCGAGGGCTCGGCCGAGCGCTGCGTAGCCCGCGGCGGCAGCAAGGTACTGGTGGAGGACCTGTTGCTGGGCCTGCTGGAGCGTCCCCAGGGACTGCTGGCGCGCGCCCTGCAGGATGCCGCGGTGGACGCTGGCGAACTCAACGCCGCGTTGCAAGCGCGGGGCGAGCACAGCGCCTCGCGCAATCCGGTGTTCGCGCCCGAGCTGGTGCAGTGGCTGCAGGATGCGCTGTTGCTGGCCAACCTCGAACTGGGCCGTAGCCAGATCGACCAGGCGGCATTGATCCTGGCCCTGCTACGCAACCCGTTGCGCTATGCCGGCAGCCGCTACCAGCCGCTGCTGGCGCGGCTCGACATCGAGCGGTTGAAGGATTTCGCGCTCTCGCAGCCGCTGGAGGGCGCGCCCAGCGGCAAGCCGGGCGGCGGCGAGTCCCTGTTGCAGCGTTTCACCCACAACCTTACCCAGCAGGCGCGCGACGGCAAGCTCGATCCGGTGCTCTGTCGCGACGGGGCTATTCGCCAGATGGTCGACATCCTGGCCCGTCGGCGGAAAAACAACCCCATCGTGGTCGGCGAGGCCGGCGTCGGCAAGACCGCCATCGTCGAAGGCCTGGCCTCGCGGATCGCCGCAGGGGAAGTGCCGCCGGCGCTGAGGGACGTCGAGCTGTTGTCCCTCGACATGGGCCTGTTGCAGGCCGGTGCCAGCGTGAAGGGCGAGTTCGAGCGGCGCCTGAAAGGCGTCATCGACGAAGTGAAGGCAGCGCCCAGGCCGACCATCCTGTTCATCGACGAGGCCCATACGCTGATCGGCGCGGGCGGTCAGGCCGGCGGCTCGGATGCCGCCAACCTGCTCAAGCCGGCCCTGGCCCGTGGCGAGTTGCGCACCATCGCGGCGACGACCTGGGCCGAATACAAGAAGTATTTCGAGAAGGACCCGGCGCTGGCCCGGCGCTTCCAGCCCGTGCAGTTGCATGAGCCGAGCGTTGCCGAGGCGGTGACGATTCTGCGTGGCCTGGCCCGGGTTTACGAGGAAAGCCACGGTATCTACCTGCGCGACGACGCGGTGGTGGCCGCCGCCGAACTGTCCGCCCGCTACCTGGCGGGTCGCCAGTTGCCGGACAAGGCCGTCGACGTCCTCGACACCGCCTGTGCGCGGGTGCGCATCAGCCTGGCGGCGGCGCCGGAGAGTCTCGAGCGCCTGCGCGGCGAGCTGGCCGAAGGTGAGCGCCAGCGCCAGGCCCTGCGCCGCGATGCCGAGGCAGGCCTGCCGATCGACCACGATGCCCTGCAGGCGCTGGAGGAGCGTCTGGCCCAGGCGGAAAGCGAGCGGCACGTACAGGAGGACCAGTGGAGCCGCCAGCGCGAACTCGCCGAGCGCCTGCTCGCCCTGCGCCAGCAATTGGCCAGGGCCCGCGAGGCGAACCGGGAAGAGCAGGGCAGCGAGGCGGATGCGGAGGCTTTCCCGGCCGACGAGCATGGCGGTGTCGAAGCCCTGGAAAAGGCCCTTCACGAAACCCGCCAGGCGCTCGCCGATGCCCAGGCCCAGGGGCGGCTGGTCAGCTTCGAGGTCTGCCCGCGCCTGGTTGCCGAGGTGATCGGCGCCTGGACCGGCGTACCGGTGGAACAACTGGCGCGGGAACACAACGCCAAGGTGATGGGGTTCGCTGACGACCTGCGGGCGCGGATCCGTGGCCAGGAACAGGCGGTCAGCGCCCTGGACCGCGCGATGCGCGCCACCGCGGCCGGGCTGAACAAGCCCGATGCGCCGGTCGGCGTGTTCCTGCTGGTGGGCCCGAGCGGGGTGGGCAAGACCGAGACCGCGCTGGCGC
>NZ_KV813469.1:53114-202848 GCF_001813645.1 Pseudomonas sp. HMSC063H08 | reverse complement strand
GGCAAGACCGAGACCGCGCTGGCGCTGGCCGACCTGCTGTATGGCGGCGAGCGTTTCATCACCACCATCAACATGTCCGAGTTCCAGGAGAAGCACACCGTCTCGCGCCTGATCGGCGCGCCGCCCGGCTATGTCGGCTATGGCGAGGGTGGCATGCTCACCGAGGCGGTACGCCAGAAGCCCTATTCGGTGATATTGCTGGACGAGGTGGAGAAGGCCGATCCGGACGTGCTCAACCTGTTCTACCAGATCTTCGACAAGGGCGTGGCCAACGATGGCGAAGGGCGCGAGATCGATTTCCGCAATACCTTGATCCTGATGACCTCCAACCTCGCCAGCGAGCACATCGCCGCGCTTTGCCAGGACGGCGCGCGGCCTTCCGCCGAACTCCTGGAGGAAACCATCCGGCCGGCGCTCAGCCGGCATTTCAAGCCGGCGCTGCTGGCGCGCATGCGCGTGGTGCCTTACTACCCGGTGGGCGGCCCGGTACTGCGCGAGCTGATCGAGATCAAGCTGCAACGCCTCGGCGAGCGTCTGGCCCGCCGTCAACTGGCTTTCGACTACAGCCAGGCGCTGGTGGACCACCTGGCCGAGCGTTGCACCCAGAGCGACAGCGGCGCACGGTTGATCGACCACCTGCTGGACACGCACCTGCTGCCGCTGGTGGCCGACCGTTTGCTGGAAGCGATGGCGCGCGACGAGCGTCTCGAGCGGGTCCATGCGACGCTGGGCGAGCACGGCCGCGTGCTCTGCGAGTTCGCCTGAGGTGGGTGCGATGTTCAGCCGCGTACCGCAACCCCTGGCCTTCGCCGAAGCCCTGCTCGCTCAGTTCGGCGCGCTGTCGCGGGAAACAGACATCGCGGCCCTGCTGGGCGGTTTCGCACGCGCAGTCGGCGAACTCAGCGGCTGCGAGCTGAGCCAGCTGTATCTGCTCGACCAGACCCATACCGCGCTCACCCTCAACGCCGAATGCCGGGACGGCCTGTTGCAGGCGCTGGAGCCGTCGAGCCTGCCGGCGGACTACACCGGCGAGCAGTTGCTGCAGTTCGCCCTGTGCCAGAACCGCGTGGTCAGTCTCGTCGACCTGCCGTCGCGGCTGCACGAGACCGGCTTCCTGCCGGCAGGGGAGCAGCCCTGGCTGTCCCTGCTCTGCGTTCCGCTGGTGAGCCCGGAGAAAACGGTCGAGGGCATGGTGGTCTGCGCCACCCGGCGCCCACTGGACCTGCAGGGATTCGCCCATCCACTGGGCCAGCTGGGCGCGTTCGTGCTGGCCCAGTTGCATCTGCTGCAACGCCTCTCGCAACCCTCCGGCGAGCCGCAGGGACCGTCCAGCGCGCCGGTGGTCAGCGGCTACGGGCTGATCGGCAGGAGCGCGGCGATGCGTGAGACCTGCCGCCTGATCAGCAAGGTCCTGCACAACCCCTATACCGTGTTGCTGCAGGGCGAGACCGGTACCGGCAAGGAGGTGGTCGCACGGGCGATCCACGAGTACGGCCCGCGGCGAGCACAGGCGTTCGTGGTGCAGAACTGCGCGGCGTTTCCGGAAAACCTGCTGGAAAGCGAGCTGTTCGGCTACCGCAAGGGCGCCTTTACCGGTGCCGAGCGCGATCGTCCCGGGTTGTTCGATGCCGCGGATGGCGGAACCCTGCTGCTCGACGAAATCGGCGACATGCCCCTGTCGCTCCAGGCCAAGCTGTTGCGCGTGTTGCAGGAAGGCGAGATTCGCCCGCTCGGCGGCAACGACACGCACAAGGTCGATGTACGCATCATCGCCGCTACCCACCGTGACCTCGCCCTGCTGGTCCGCGATGGCAAGTTCCGCGAAGACCTCTACTACCGGCTGGCGCAGTTTCCCATCGAGTTGCCGCCGTTGCGCCAGCGCGAGGGCGACGCCCTCGAACTGGCCCGGCATTTCGCCGAACGCGCCTGCGTGTTCCTGCGCCGCGCGCCGCTGGGCTGGTCCGCGGAAGCGCTGGAACTGCTCGACGGCTATGGCTTTCCCGGCAACGTTCGGGAGCTGAAGGGACTGGTGGAATGCGCGGTACTGCTCTGCGAAGGCGATGTGCTGCTGGCCGAACACTTTTCCCTGCGCGCGCCCCCGGAAGCGGAGGCGCCGCTCAAGCTGCGCGAGCACCTGGAGCAGATCGAACGCGACCTGCTGCTCGCCTGCCTGCGCAGGAACGCTGGCAACCAGACCCTCGCCGCGCGCGAACTGGGTCTGCCGCGCCGAACCCTGATCTATCGCATGGGACGCCTGAACATTCATTTCGGCGATCCCCGGACCTGAAGCCCATGATCGAGATTTCCTTCCATCCAGCCCTGCCGGGCGCGCGCCTGGAGCGTGGCGTCCGCGGCCCTTCCATGGAGACTCCCTGATGCCTGTTCGTCACTGGCCCGCCGTGCTTCTGGCCCTGGCCGTCCTCTGCGGCCTCGCCGGTTGCAGCGGCAACTACAAATTCAACGACGGCGACTATCGCCCGCTTGGCGATCCGCAGGCGGTCAATCGCGGCAAGTGACCGCAAGGAGCGATCTCATGGAACTGGTATTGGAAATGCTCAGCGCCAAGCAATTCGTACCGACGGAGCTGTGCAGCAAGACCTTCGGCAGGAACGGCGGCCTCATCGGCCGCGGCGGTGAGTGCGACTGGGCGATTCCCGATCGCAAGCGGCACCTGTCCAAGCAGCATGCGCGGGTCAGCTATCGCAACGGCGCGTTCTACCTGACCGACACCAGCAGCAACGGCATCCGCGCCGGCAACGGCAGCCGCCTGCCGCATGGCGAGCCGCAGCGCATTGAGCAGGACAGCGTCTTCCTGCTCGGCGACTTCGAGATCCGCGCGCGGCTGCTGCGCGAGCCCGACGAGTTCGCCATGGACGTCGGGCGGCCGCAGCCGGCGGGCAGCATCATTCCGGACGATGCCTTCCTGGCCCTCGATCCGTTGCAGGCGCTCGACCAGGACGGTGCAGATGCCTACGAACTCGACGACCTGAGCGCAATCGCCCAGCCCAGCCAGGAGGCCGGGGCGCGTGCGGACTACGCGCGGATCGACATGGAAAGCCTGGTCGTACCGGAGCTGGTGCCCGCCCCGGCGGCTCCGCAGGAACCCGTGGACAGTCCGCGTCCGGGTCGCGACGAAGCCTTCTGGCAGCGTTTCGGCCAGGCCCTGGGAGTGGACCTTGAAGGCCTCGACGGCGCTGCGCGCGAAGCGCTGGCGATCAACGCCGCCGGTTTGCTGCGGCAGTGCATCGGCGGCTTGCAGCAGAGCCTGCGGACCCGCAGCGAACTGAAGAACGAACTGCGCCTGTCGCTGAGCACGTTGCGCGATACCGGCAAGAATCCCTTGCGCTTCAGCGCCGATGCCAGCGAGGCGCTGGGGCATCTGCTACGGGATGGCAAGCCTGGCCAGTTGAGTGGTGAACAGGCCGTCGCACGCAGTTTCCGCGACCTCCAGGCGCACCAGGTGGCGCTGCTCGGCGCCAGCCGGGCGGCGGTGCGCGCGACCCTCGAGCATTTCTCGCCGCAGCAACTGACCCTGCGTTTCGAGCGCGACGGCCGCCGGCCGTTGCTGGCCACCTCGGGCAGCCGCTGGCGTGCCTATGGTCGCTACCACCAGTCGCTATGCCAGGACGACGACTGGAGCGAGCGCCTGCTGGCGCGTGATTTCGCCCAGGCCTACGAAGAGCAGGTTCGCCTGATTTCCACCCTCTACACCGAGCACCAAGGATGATTGCCATGTCTCGTCGCCCGATCCCGCCAGCCAGGGCGCTGGCCATGCTCGCCGTCCTGGCGCTGCTGGCCGGCTGTTCCACGCTATCGCCGTATTCCAGACTGACCAAGCTCGACCTCGCCCTGAGCGCCGGCGAGCGGGTCAATCCCGACCTCAATGGCCGGCCGTCGCCGGTGGTAGTGCGGCTGTTCGAGCTGAAGCACCCGGTGGCGTTCGAGAACGCCGACTTCTTCAGCCTCTACGAACGTCCCAAGGAGACCCTGGACCCCGACCTGGTGACCAGCGAGGAGCTGGAGCTGCGGCCCGGCGAGCGGGTCGAACTCAAGCTCAGCGTGGAGGAGGGGAGCCGCTACGTGGGCGTGCTCGCCGCCTACCGCGATCTCGGCGAGGCAAGCTGGCGCTACGTGGTGCCGGTCACGGCGAAAGAGCTGACCCGGGTAGAGCTGAAGCTGGGCCGGAAGGGCATCCTGAATGCCGGCGAACTGCTCGGCAAGGCGGGTGACGCGCGATGAACGTGCACAAGATCGTCTGGCAGGAAGGCATGCTGCTGCGCCCGCAGCACCTGCAACACAACGACCGCTACTACGACAACCAGATGAAGGCCCGGACCCAGTTGCTGGGCAGCTACAACTGGGGCTTCCTCGCCCTGGAGCTGGACCGCCAGTTCCTCAACATGGGCAAGCTGGTGATCAGCCAGGCCTCCGGCGTACTGCCCGACGGCAGCCTGTTCGAACTCGGCGGCAACACCGAGCCGCTCGCCCTCGACGTGCCGCCCAATACCTCGAACGTGCCGATCTACCTGGCCCTGCCGCTGGTCACCGGTAACCACATCGAGGCGCGCCGGCCGGAGCAGGCCGAGGTCCTGGCGCGCTATACCGCCTACGACCTGGAGGTGGCGGACTCCAACGCCGGCGAGGATTCCATGGTGCAGGTCAGCTGCGCGCGGCCGGATTTTCGCCTGCTGCTCGGCGAGCAGCAGAGCGACCAGGCCTACGTCAAACTGAAGGTGGCGGTGGTGCTGGATACCACGCCGGACGGGGTGATCAGCCTCGACCCCGACTTCGTGCCGAGCTACCTCCACGCCCACGCATCCGCCTACCTGCTGTCCTGCCTGAAGGAGGTGATCAGCATGCTCGGCCATCGCGGCGACACCATCGCCGAGCGTATCCGGTCCAATGGCAAGGTCGGCGGCGCGGAGGTCGGCGATTTCATGATGCTGCAACTGATCAATCGCACCGAGTTGCTGCTGCGCCACTACCTGGGATTGGAGCAGGTGCATCCGGAGCAGTTGTACCGGGTGCTGCTGACCATGCTCGGCGACCTCGCCACCTTCGGCAGCGAGAGCAAGCGTCCGCGCCTGGACAGCCGTTACCAGCACAGCGACCAGGGCGCCAGCTTCCGCAGGCTGATGGAGGCGATTCGCCAGGTCCTGTCGATGGTGCTCGAGCAGCATGCCATCGAACTGCCTCTCCAGGCCCGCCAGTACGGCATCCTGGTCTCGCCCCTGCACGACCACAAGCTGCTCGGCAGCGCCTCGTTCGTGCTCGCCGCCAGTGCCAATTGCGAGTCGGAGGAACTGCGCCAGCGCCTGCCCGCGCATCTCAAGGTGGGTGCGGTCGAGCACATTCGCCAGTTGGTCAACCTGCACCTGCCGGGGATCCGGGTCAAGCCGCTGCCGGTGGCGCCGCGGCAGATCCCGTTCCACTCCAACAAGACCTATTTCATTCTCGAACCCAACGCCGAGGATATGACCCAGCTGGAGCGCTCCGGCGGTTTCGCGTTCCACGTATCCGGCGAGTTCTCCGAGCTTGAACTGAAATTCTGGGCCATCAGGAACTGAACATGATCAAGGAAAGGGAATACCACGAGGACGAGAAGACCGTCCTCCTCGATCACCAAGGACAGGTACCGGCCCAGGGGCCGCTGACCGATTTCGCCGAACCGCCGCGCTTCGAGCAGCTCGAGGAGCGGATGATCTACGCGGCGCGCCTGCGTCCGGGCGAGGCCTTCAACGTCAGCCTGAACCCGCTGGTGGCGGCGGCTTCCGAACTGCTTTCGGAAGTGGTCCGGCTCAAGCACAGCACCGTGCTGGAGAACCTTGCGGCGCTCAAGGAGCGGTTGACCTCCGCCATGAAGCTCTTCGAATTCCGCGCCGTGCAGGATGGCGTGGAAAACAGCCAGGTCATGGCGGCGCGCTACGTGCTGTGCACGGTGGTCGACGAGGCGGTGGTGACTACCCCGTGGGGCAACGAAAGCGAATGGTCGAAGATCAGCCTGCTGAGCAGCTTCCATAACGAGACCTTCGGCGGCGAGAAGTTCTTCCAGTTGCTCGACCGGCTGTCGAAGAACCCGGTCAAGCACCTGCCGATGCTGGAGCTGATGTACCTCTGCCTGGCCCTCGGCTTCGAGGGCAAGTACCGGGTGATGGCTCGCGGCGTGCTCGACCTGGACGGTATTTCCGATGCGCTCTACCGGCAGATCCGCCAGTTGCGCGGCGACGTGCCGCGCGAACTGTCGCCGCACTGGCAGGGGCTCAGCGACCAGCGTCGCGGCCTGGTGCGGATCGTGCCCTGGTGGATGGTGGCGCTGTTCACCCTGGTCTGCCTGGTGGTGATGTATTCGGGATTCGCCTGGGTTCTCGGCGAGCAACGCGACACGGTGCTGCAGCCTTACCAGTCGCTCGATGCGGCGGCAGGACAGCCCGGTTCGTAAACACAGGGACGCGAAATGAAAAACTTCTTCAAGAAAGTCGGCGCCTTCCTGCGCAAGACGTGGGTCTGGACGCTGCTGCTGGTACTCCTGGCGGCATTGCTGGTGTGGTTCGTCGGGCCGCTGCTGGCGGTCGCCGACTACAAGTTCTGGGAAAGCCCGACCTCGCGGTTGCTGAGCATCAGCCTGATGTTCCTGGTCTGGGGGCTGGCGATGGTCTTCGTCAGCTGGCGCGCCGGAGTGCGGCGCAAGGCCGTCGAGGACAGCGACGAGGGCCAGGAGCGCTTGCGCCGCGACGGTCTGATCGAAGACGAACAGAAGGAATTGCGCAGCCGCTTCAAGGACGCCTTGCGCACCCTGAAGACCTCCAGCCTGTACCGCGGTCGTAGCGAGCGCTGGCGCAACGAGCTGCCCTGGTACCTGCTGATCGGCCCGCAGGGAAGCGGCAAGACCAGCCTGCTGGACTTTTCCGGACTGGAGTTCCCGATCAACCGGATCGACCGCAAGCTGACCCGCGATACCGCCGGCACGCGCTACTGCGACTGGTACTTCGCCGACCACGGCGTCCTGATCGACACCGCCGGGCGCTACCTGACCCAAGCCGACGGCGAGGTCGACGGGGGCGCCTGGGCGACCCTGCTCAGCCTGTTGCGCAAGCGCCGCCGCGCACGGCCGCTGAATGGCGTGATGGTGTCGATTCCGGTGGAAACGTTGCTCAGCGACGACGAGATGGCGCTGGATACGCTGGCTCGCCAGGTGCGCGCGCGCCTGCAGGAAATCCAGCAGACCCTGCACCTCGATCTGCCGGTCTACCTGGTGCTGAGCAAGGCCGACCAGTTGCTCGGCTTCGACGAGTTCTTCGACCAGTTGAGCCGCGAGGAGAGCGACCAGGTTCTGGGCACCAGCTTCGGCAAGGAGCAGAACGGCACCGATGTGACGGTCCTGCGCCAGGCGTTCGAGGACCTTCTGCGACGCCTGAACAGCCAGGTGATCATGCGCATCCACCAGGAGCGCGATACCCTGCGTCGCGGTCGCATCCTCGACTTCCCGCACCAGCTTGGCCAGATCGGCGAGCGGTTGTGCCTGTTCGTCGAACTCGCCTTCACCGGCAACCGCTACCAGCGCGCCAGCCGCCTGCGCGGCTTCTACCTGACCAGTGCGCCGCACCTGGCCCAGCAGCTGGATGAGGACACCGCCGGCATCGGCGCCAACCTGGGGATCGCCAGCGGCCTGCTGCCGACCCTGCGCAACGGGCGCTCGCGCTTCATCCACCACCTGCTGAGCCAGGTGATCTTCCCCGAGGCCAACCTGGCAGGTCTCGATCGCCGCGAACGCACGCGCATCCACTGGGGCCAGCGCGCCCTGTACGTCGGTTCGCTGGCGCTCCTTCTGCTATTCGGCCTGCTCTGGGCTGGCGGTTTCTCGGCCAACCACGAGCGCCTGGAGCGGGTCCGCGAGCTGGCGCAGCAATGGGCCCAGCAGCGCCAGGCGCTTGGCGAGCGCGACGACGCCATGGCGGCGCTGAAGACGCTGGATAGCAGCTATGCGGCGACCACCGTGTTTCCGCCCAAAGGGGAAGTCTCGCTGCACGAGCGCGCCGGGCTGTACCAGGGCAACGAGGTCAACCCGCCGCTGGCCGCTGCCTATCGCCGCGAGCTGGAGACGCAACTGCTGCCGCGCGTGGCGCGGATGCTCGAAGCGCAGATCCGCGGCAACATGCAGAATCGCGAACGCCTGCTCAACAGCCTGCGGGCCTACCTGATGCTGAATCTGCGCGAGCGCCGCGAGAACGGATGGCTCAAGGACTGGGTGGCTACCGAATGGTCGCAGCGCTATGCCGGCAACGGCACCGTGCAGAATGGCCTGAACACGCATTTCGCCCGTCTGCTCGAGCAACCGTTCAGCTATCCGCTGAACGACACCCTGGTGGCCCAGGCGCGCCAGGTGCTGCGCAGCGAGTCCCTGGCCAACGTGGTCTACCGGGTGCTGCGCGAACAGGCGCGAAGCCTGCCCGAGTATCGCTTCGGCCAGCACCTGGGGCCGCAGGCCAGTCTGTTCGTCGGCACCGACTACGTGATCCCGGGGTTCTACACCCAGCAGGGCTACCAGCAGTACTTCGTGGTCCAGGGCGCCAGCCTGGTCAACGACATCCTTCGCGACAACTGGGTCCTGGGCGAGGGCAGCGGGATCAGCGACATGGACCTGCGGCGCCTGATGGTCGAACTCGAGCAGTTGTATTTCCGCGACTACGCGAACTTCTGGAGCGAGGCGGTCGGACGCCTGGGCCTGCTGCCGTTCAACGATGCCGGCGAGGGCGCCGACCAGGTTTCCGGGCTGCTCGCCGCCAACTCGCCGATCCTCCAGTTGTTGCTGGAGGTCCGTGAGAACACCCGTTTCCCGGTCCTGGCGGAGAGCGCCGAGGCGCTGGCAGAGGCCAGCGACAAGGCCGCGGAAAAGGGCGGCAAGCTGGGCAAGGCGGCCGCCGCGGCGGCCGGCAAGGCCAGGGACGCGTTGGCGAAGAACCTGCCGGATACCGCGAAGAAGTCCCTGCAACGCCGCTTCGAGCCCCTGCATCGCCTGCTCGACGATAACAACGGCCCGGCGGCCGACCTCACCCCGCTGTTGCAGGCGCTCAACGAGTTGCAGTTGCAACTCGCCGGACTGGCGCGCGCCAGCCAGCCGGAGCAGGCGGCTTTCGACATGGCGAAGAGCCGCATGGGCGGCCAGCGCGATGCCCTGAGCAACCTGCGCAACGCCTCCGCGCGACTGCCGCGACCGCTCGGCGGATGGTTCAGCGTGCTGGCCGAAGACGCCTGGCGGCTGGTCCTCGGCGATGCCTACCTGTACCTCAACCAGCGCTACCAGAGCGAGCTGTACGGTTTCTACAGCAAGGCGATCAACAAGCGCTACCCGTTCAACGCGCACAGCGCCAGCGATGTCGCGGTCAGCGATTTCCGCGAGTTCTTCAAGGCGCAGGGCGTCGCCGAACGCTTCTTCGAAACCTACATGCGGCCCTTCGTCAGCGGCGACCCGGGCAGCTACCGCCTGCGCAGCGTGGACGGCTACAGCCTGCCGATGTCCAAGGTCTATCTCGACCAGATGGGCACGGCCCAGGTGATCCGCCAGAGCTTCTTCGCCGAGAACCCGGCCGAGCCACAGGTGCGCTTCCGCCTGGAGCCCTATACCCTCGATCCTGGCGTCAGCCGCGCCGAGTTCCGTTTCGACGGTCAGTCCATGGAGTACCGCCACGGCCCGATCGTGCCGATGTCGTTCAAGTGGCCCAGCGACGCCGACGGCGGCCGCACCAGCCTGGTGCTGGAGAAGATGGCCGGACGACCGGTGGGAATCGAACGCAATACCGGGCCCTGGTCGCTGTTCAGGCTGTTCGACCTGATGCAGACCGAGTACCTCAGCGGGCGTGACGTGATGGTGCTCAAGGCCGACCTGGGCGGCCTGCGCGCCAACTACCTGCTGCTCGCCCAGCGCACGCCGAATCCGTTCGATCTCGCGGTCCTGCGCAGCTTCCGCATGCCGGTGCAGCTCTGATGCAACGCACCGAGGCCTGGCGCAGCGCGGCGCGCACGGATCGCGGCAAGGTCCGCGCGCGCAACGAGGATGCCTTCCTGGACTGCCCGGATCGCGGGCTCTGGGCGGTCGCCGATGGCATGGGCGGGCACCAGGCCGGCGACCTGGCCAGCCGGATGATCGTCACCAGCCTGGCGGAACTGCCGGCCCGGGCGGGATTCGACGAGCGCCTGAACGCGATGCGCCAGTGCCTGCACTGGCTCAACCGGCGCCTGGGCGAGGAACTCACCCTCAGCGCCGAACGCGGCGACAGGATCATCGGCAGTACGGTGGTGGCGCTGGTCGTGGAGGGGTCGCGGGCGGCCTGCGTGTGGGTCGGCGACAGCCGCTGCTACCTGTGGCGCGGCCAGCGGCTGTACCAGCTGTCCCGCGACCACTCGCTGTTGCAGCGACTGGTCGACGAACGGCGGATGGATATCGAGCAGGCCCGCGCCTATCCCTCGGCGCGCGCGCTGACCCGTGCCGTCGGCGCCAGCGAACAACTGGTGCTGGACGTGTTGGAACTGGAGGTGCATCCCGGTGATGTCTTCCTGCTCTGCAGCGACGGGCTCTACGAAGAGCTGAGCGCCGATGCGCTGGGGCGCGCGTTGAGCCTGGCATCGCCGCAGGTGGCGGTGGAGCGGCTGTTCGACGGTGCCCTGAGCGGCGCCGCGCGGGACAACCTGACGGCCGTGGTGATCCGCCAATGAACGAACCGCTGTCGTCGCTGGAGCTGCTGCCGGAGGAGGAGGGCGGCGCGAACCTGACCTATTTCGCCTTCGCCGCCCCGACCGCCTCGGCGCCGGACCTGCCGGCGGTGTTGCCCGGTCCGCTGCCGGACGTTCTTTCCGGACGCTACCGTCTGGAGCGGATGCTCGGCGCCGGCGGCATGGGCACGGTATACCGTGCCCGGGACCTGCTCCATGAGCAGTTCGGCGACCCGGCGCCGCTGGTAGCATTGAAGCTGCTCAACGAATCGGTCGCCGAGTCACCCGACGCCAGCGCCTTGCTCTATAGCGAGTTCGCCCTGACCCGGCGCTTGCGCCATCCGAACGTCGTGCGTCTGTTCACCTTCGACGTCGACACCGCCTGCCAGCGCGCCTACATCGTCATGGAACTCATGCCTGGCCTGCCGCTCGATCGCCTGCTCTGCGAGCGTCCCGAAGGCCTGCCCTGGTCCGAGTTGAGCGCGATCGCCCGGCCGTTGCTGGACGCCCTGGCCTATGTC
The DNA here is from genome assembly GCF_001813645.1 of Pseudomonas sp. HMSC063H08. Taxonomy (NCBI): domain Bacteria; kingdom Pseudomonadati; phylum Pseudomonadota; class Gammaproteobacteria; order Pseudomonadales; family Pseudomonadaceae; genus Pseudomonas; species Pseudomonas sp. HMSC063H08. Next base: position 191,620 of record NZ_KV813469.1, on the reverse strand, counting down.
CACGAACAAGGGGTGCTGCATGGCGACCTGAAGCCGAGCAACGTGATGCTCGGCGAGGAGGGCGTGCGGCTCTTCGACTTCGGCCTCGGCCAGGCGCAGGCAGGCATCCTGGACGGCCTGCCGCAGCTCAGCCGGGGCCGCATCGACGCCTGGACCCCGGGCTACGCCGCTCCCGAACTGCTCGAGGGTGCGCCGTTGTCGCCGGCAGCCGACCTGTATGCGCTGGCCTGCGTCCTCTACGAACTGGCCGACGGTCGCCATCCGTTCCGCCGCCTGCCCTCGAACCAGGCCCGGGAGCAGGGGCTGGAGCGCCAGCTGCGCGCGCCCGGACACCTGCCTCGGCGCTGCTGGCCGGCGCTGCGTACCGCCCTGAGCCTCGACCCCGAACGGCGCTGCATCGGCGTCCGCGAATTGCAGGAAGCGCTGGGCGCGCGGCGTTCCTGGCTGGCCGGCGTTCTTGCCCGTTGAGCCGGCGGCGCTCGGTTTGCAGGACCTCTACGGCCGCTCTCCGCAAGCGCTCTGCAGGGCGATACGATTGCCTTCGCTGTCCCTGATCTCGGCGATGAACACGCCGTCGCCAAGCGGCGTCTTCGGGAAGAGGATTTCGCTGCCTTCGCCGAGAGCCCGGGCAAGGACGACATCCAGGTCCGCGACATTCAGGTAGATGATCGCCCCATGTAGCGTAGGCACGTAGACGTCGCCCTCGGCGAGTGCGCCGCTGGCACCGTCACGGCCTTCCTCGAAGGGGAAATGCGCCATTCTGCTTCCGTGCAGGGTGGCTACCTCGCCGAACGCCACTCCGAACACCGAGGCGTAGAAACGCATCGCCCTCTCCAGGTCGGACACCGGTATTTCCACGTGCGCGATCAGGTTCATTTCCTTCCTGTCCTGTCGGGACCACTGGTGACGCCGCTTTCCGGCGACGATGGCGGATGTTCAGCCGCGCGAAACCGAGCGGGTCGAGCGGGCATGCCGCCGCGAGGGAGGCGAATGAATTCATGCGAAATTCATTAACATCTTGTCCCGCTTGACCGGCGTCAATACCCGTACTGCGTCACAAAAATACCCTGGCCCCAGGCCGTTCGGAAAGGCCGTTCGCTGTTCGCTTGGGGGAAGTCATCATGGCGCATCTGGTCTGGCAGGATGACCTGAATACCGGTATTCAGGTCATCGACAATCAACACAAACGCATCGTCGAGATGATCAATCACCTGCACGACGCCCAGCAAGGCAAGGAACACGCGGCGATCGCCGAGGTGATCGAGGAGCTGGTGGACTACACGCTGTCGCACTTCGCCTTCGAGGAAACCCTGATGGAGGATGCCGGCTACCAGTTTTCCCGGGCGCACAAGAAGATCCACGAGCTGTTCATCCGCCGGGTCTCCGAGTACCGGGTGCGCTTCCAGGCCGGCGAGGATGTCGGCGACGAACTCAAGGGCTTGCTCTCGCGCTGGCTGTTCAACCACATCCGCAACGACGACGCCGGTTACGTGGATGCGGTACGCCACAGCATGTCCGAACTGGTCAAGGACAAGAGCGAGGGCGGTTGGTTGTCGCGCTCGATGAAGCGCTTCTTCGGCTGATCGCCGGGGAGGGAAACGCAAAACCGGCCCAGTGGGGCCGGTTCTTTCGCCAGCGGACCTGGCCTCAGCGGATCAGGCTGAGGAATTCGCTGCGGGTGGCTGCGTTGTCGCGGAATTCGCCGAGCATCACCGAAGTGACCATGGACGAGTTCTGCTTCTCCACGCCGCGCATCATCATGCACATGTGCTGGGCCTGGATCACCACCGCGACGCCGAGGGCGCCGGTGACCTGCTGGACCGCCTCGGCGATCTGCCGGCTCATGTTCTCCTGGATCTGCAGGCGGCGGGCGTACATGTCGACGATCCGCGCGACCTTCGACAGGCCGAGCACCTTGCCGTTCGGGATATAGGCCACGTGGGCCTTGCCGATGAAGGGCAGCAGGTGGTGCTCGCAGAGCGAGTACAGCTCGATGTCCTTGACCAATACCATTTCGCTGTTGTCGGAGCTGAACAGGGCACCGTTGACGACTTCTTCCAGGCTCTGTTGGTAGCCGCGGCACAGGTACTTCATGGCCTTGGCGGCACGCTTGGGCGTGTCCAGCAGACCTTCGCGGTTAACGTCCTCGCCGAGCTGGGTGAGGATCGAGGAGTAGTGTTGTTCCAGGGACATGGGCGTTCCAGTCAGACGATTACCAGCGCGGAGGGTAGGACGTCGCCGGGCCGCTGGCAAGACTCGGCGGTTGCCGGCTACTCGTCGCGGCCTTCGAGCATGGTCCTGCGCAGCATCACGTAGACCGAGCCGGTGCCGCCGTGGCGTGGCAGGCAGGAGGTGAAACCGAGCACCTGCGGGTGCTGGCGCAACCAGGTATTGACGTGGCTTTTCACCAGCGGGCTGCGTCCGTCCTTGCGCGCGGCCTTGCCATGGGTCACGCGCACGCAGCGGATTTCCAGGCGGGTGGCCTCTGCAAGGAAGTCCCATAGCGTCTGCCGGGCCTTCTCCACGCTCATGCCGTGCAGGTCGAGGCTACCGTCGAAGGGCACCAGGCCCTGCTTGAGCTTGCGCAACTGGCTTTCCTGGACGCCGTCGCGGGCCCAGGACAGCTCGTCCTCGGGGCCGACGTCGATGACGAACTGGTCGGACAGGCCGTCGACGCGGATTTCGTCGTTGCGCACGCTGGCATTGAGCTGGCGCTGCTTGAGTTGCTGGCGGTCGTTGCGAGGTTTGCCGGTATCGGCTCGATCGACCGAGATGCGCTTGACGCCGCGCATCTCGCTCTTGAACAGGGAAAAGTCGTCGTCTTGCATGGGAGCCTCCGCGAAGCGGCGCAGTTTACCGGATCGGCCGCACGCCGGCAGCCCGCTCAGTCGCGCTTTTTCATCAGGTTCGGCGACAGGCTCAGGTCGCTGTTGCGGCGGCTGCGACGGCGGCTGAAACGCCAGAAGAACACGCCGAGGCAGAGCGACAGCAGGCCAAGGGCCAGCAAGACGCCGCCGGCGGCGGGTTCGATATGCAGCATGCCGACAGCCGGCTGGCGGCCGATCAAGGCCGAGGTGCCGGCCAGCGACAGCAGCACGCCCAGGCTCGCCACCAGGGCCGCGAACGCCGCCGCCAGGCGCCAGCGCCAGACTCTCGGCCGGCGCGGGCGCAGCCGGCGCGCATCGAAACTATCGGACAGCTTCATCCCGACTTCCTCGTGTGTCATCGGGGCTAGGACCGGAACCTTCCGGCCGGGTTCCCGGATTCCCGGGAGCCGTGGGCAAACCGTGCGCCACTCGTCTTCTCGCCGCAAGCCATGGCCCTGCAGGCAGACTAGTCCTCCGCAGGGCGGGACGGGAGGGCGGCTGGATGGGCGGTCAGAGCAGGTCCCGGGCCTGGGCGACGATCGCCGCGAAGTTGTCGCCGAGGGCGGCGATCTCGGCGCGTTGCAGGTCCGCGGCGCTCAGGACCCCGCCGTTCAGGGTGGGTATGTCGCGGGTGGCGCAGGCGCTGTCGGCGAGGGTGCAGCGGTAGCCGTAGTCCTTGGCCGCGCGCACGGTGGTGCTGACGCTGGAATGGGTCATGAAACCGCAGACGATCAGGTCGAGACGGCCGTGGTTCTGCAGCAGGTCGTGCAGCTCGGTGCCGGAGAAGGCATTGGGCAGGCGTTTCTCCACGACCTTTTCCCCGGCTTCCGGTTGCAGTTCCGGGAGGAACTGGCCGCGTGGACCCTGCGGATCGAACAGGCCACCCTGGATACCCAGGTGGCGCACATGCACGATGGGCGTACCGTTGGCGCGGGCTGCCTGCACCAGCACGCCGATTTCCGCGGCGGCAGCGTCCAGGCCTGGCAGGCTCAGGGCGCCGCTGCGGTACTCTTCCTGGGCATCGATGATCAGCAAGGTGCTCTGCCGAAGGGGGGCTGGCGGGTAGCCGCGTCCGCTGATCTGCAAAAGGGTGAGCGGATGAGGCATGTCACTACTCCTGAGAAGGCACATGCCTTTCATTCTGGCCCCTATCGGCGAGCCTGTGAACCTTTGCCGCATGCGCACTAAAGTGGTATGGACTTCCCGCGCTGGAGGCCAGCTCCGGCGCGATCGGCTAGAATGTCGCCCTTTTGTGCGTTGCGAGGAGCAATTCCGTCATGTCCGAGTCCCGTCTGCTCACCCTGCGCGACTACATCCGCTGGGCTGTCAGCCGTTTCCACGCCGCCGGCCTGTTCTTCGGTCACGGCACCGACAATGCCTGGGACGAGGCGCGCCACCTGGTTCTGGGCTCCCTGCACCTTCCCTGGGAAATTTCTGACAGCTACCTGGATTGCCGCCTGGAAGACGATGAACGCGCCGAGTTGGCGGAGATCCTCCGGCGGCGCATCGAGGAACGGATTCCGGCGGCCTACCTGCTGGGCGAAGCCTGGTTCTGCGGGATTCCCTTCAGCGTCGACGAACGCGTGCTGGTGCCGCGCTCGCCTATCGCCGAACTTATCGAACAGCGCTTCGCGCCCTGGCTGCCGGCCGAGCCGGCGCGAATCCTCGACCTCTGCACCGGTTCCGGCTGCATCGGCATCGCCTGCGCCTATGCGTTCGAGCAGGCGGAGGTGGTGCTCGCCGACCTGTCCTTCGATGCGCTGGAGGTGGCCAACGTCAATATCGAGCGCCACGACCTCGGCGAGCGGGTCTACACCGTCCAGGGCGACGGTTTCGCCGGGCTTCCCGGCCAGCGCTTCGACCTGATCGTGTCCAATCCGCCCTACGTGGATGCCGAGGATTTCGCCGACATGCCGGCGGAGTTCCATCATGAGCCTGAACTCGGCCTGGCCTGCGGCGACGACGGCCTGGACCTGGTGCGACGGATGCTCGCCGAGGCGGCCGACCACCTCAGCGAGAAAGGCCTGCTGATCGTCGAGGTGGGCAACAGCGAGGTCCATGTGCAGGCGCTGTATCCGGAAGTGGACTTCACCTGGCTGGAGTTCGAGCACGGCGGCCACGGGGTGTTCATGCTGTCCGCCGCGCAGTGCCGCGAGCACCGGGAACTGTTCCGTTCGCGCTTGGAAAAGTGATCGGAGGCGGCTGGTGCCGCCGGTTCAGTGAGTGGCGATCCAGATCAGCAGGCCGGCCTGGAACACCGCGAAGGCGGTCAGGCAGGCGATGGTGAAGCGCAAGCTGGTGTCGTCGCGGCGGTAGTGGTTGATGCGCTGTTCCAGTTGGCGGATCTCCGCATCCTGGGCCTGCAGGGTCTGCTCGGCCTGTTCCAGCATCGCCGCGGCGTCCAGCAGCGGCACGATCTGCACCTTGTCCTTGTGCCAATCGCTGTGCAGCTCGCTGACCCGGCCGGCGCTGTAGCGGGCCTTGAGCAACCGCTGGTCCTCATAGCTGACGTCGAAGCCCTGGGCGCGGATGAAATGGTCGCGGCGCAGGCGTGCGTCTTCGGTCAGGCCATCCTTCAGCGCCAGTGCGCCGCCTTCCACCTTGTAGTGGGCCCAGCGTCGTTGCGCCCAGGCGATCGCCTGGGCCAGCAGGAAACGGCCCAGCCCGCGGTTCAAGGGTTCAAGGCTGAGCCCGGCGTCCGAGCCGAAACGCACTTCCTTGTTGCGATGATCGGCCCAGACCTCCAGCAGGTTCTGCTCCTTGCGCAGCATCAGGCCTGGCACCTGGATGCTCAGGCGCAGCAGGCTCTGGTCCGCGCTGTGCCGTTCGACCCTGCCGAGCTGGACGAAGCGCAGGGGGCGGGCGCCGGTCGCGCGGTCGGTGGGCAGCGGCGCCAGGCGGAGCAGGCGGAAATGCTCCGGCGCCAGTTCGGCCCAGGGGTGCGGCGGTTTCTTCTCGGCTTCTTCTGCGGCCGGTTGGGTATCGCTATCGATCATCGGACATCCTCTGGCCGGCCGCCTTCACGGGCCGGCTTTCAGAACTTGTCGGCGCGGGAAGCGATTTCTGTAGCGGCTCAGCGGCCTTTTTCCGCGTCTGCGCCGCGCAGGATGAAGCGGCTGACCGCCTCGACCAGTTGCCGGGCCAGCGGCAGGTTCGGGTCGTTGTAGGCGGAAAGCTGCTGCAGACCGGTGCTCGGGGCGATCCGCAGGATGTGGTTCATGCCGTCGATGAGCACCAGTTGCGAGTCGGGCTTGGCCCGCTGGAGCGCCTTGGCGTCGGCGACGCCGACCTGGATGTCATTGCGGCCCTGGACGATCAGGGTCGGGATGCGCAGGCGGCCGAACGCGCGGGCCGGGTCTTCGCGGAACAGCGAGATCAGGTACGGCTGCACGCTGGGTCGGAGCAGGCTGGAGAGCGCCGGCGGGATATCGCTGCGGGTCTCGCCGGCCTTCAGCGAAGCCAGCACCGAGTCGGCCTGGCGCAGTTGCGCCGGCGGCAGGCGACCGCGCAGTTGCTCGCGCAACACCCGGTCGATGGGTTGGCCGCTGCCGGCGATGGCGATCAATTCCTCGGCCGGCGTGCGAGGCGCCGCCAGGCTGGCGATCAGCGCGCCTTCGCTATGGCCGACCAGGATCAGCCGGGAGAAGCGCGGGTCGCGGGCCAGCCGCTCGCTCCAGGCGACCACGTCGTCGACATAGGCGCCGACGCTGAGGTCTTCCTCGCGCGGCGCCGCCGCCAGGCTGCGGGCGACTCCCCGCTTGTCGTAGCGCACGCTGGCGATTCCGCGTTCGGCCAGGGCCTCGGCGAGACGCAGCAGGTAGCGGTTGTTGCCGCCGAAGGGGTTGTTGCCGTCGCGGTCGGTGGGACCGGAGCCGGCGACCAGCAGGACCACCGGCGGCGGCACGGCGCTGCGCGGCAGCAGCAAGGAGCCGCGCAGCACGCCGTGCCCGGTGTCCAGGTCGTAGGGGCGGTGCAGGATGCTGTTGGGAGCGGCGTGGGCCAGGCTGGCGAGCAGGCAGAACAGGGCGAGGAGGGCGCGCGGCATGGAGGTCTTCATGGGCCGATGATAGCGCTTTGATCGCGTCCTCCGGGGAAGGTTCGCAGGCCCGTCCTTGACGGGTATACTCCCATGTCTTTCCCTCTCGTCCTCACGCGGAGCCTCGCATGTCCGGCAACACCTACGGCAAGCTCTTCACCGTCACCACCGCAGGCGAAAGCCACGGCCCGGCGCTGGTCGCCATCGTCGATGGGTGCCCCCCGGGGCTGGAACTGTCCGCCCGGGACCTGCAACGCGACCTCGACCGGCGCAAGCCCGGCACCAGCCGGCACACCACCCAGCGCCAGGAAGCCGACGAGGTGGAGATTCTTTCCGGGGTGTTCGAGGGCAAGACCACCGGCACGCCGATTGGCCTGCTGATCCGCAACACCGACCAGAAGTCCAAGGACTACTCGGCGATCAAGGACCTGTTCCGCCCGGCCCACGCCGACTACACCTACCACCACAAGTACGGCGTGCGCGACTACCGCGGCGGCGGCCGTTCTTCGGCGCGCGAGACCGCCATGCGCGTGGCCGCCGGGGCTATTGCCAAGAAATACCTGGCGGGCCTGGGCATCCAGGTGCGCGGCTACATGAGCCAGCTCGGGCCGATCGAGATTCCGTTCAGGAGCTGGGACAGCGTCGAGCAGAATGCCTTCTTCAGCCCCGACCCGGACAAGGTGCCGGAGCTGGAGGCCTACATGGACCAATTGCGCCGCGACCAGGATTCGGTCGGGGCGAAGATCACCGTGGTTGCCGAAGGCGTGCCGCCGGGCCTGGGCGAGCCGATCTTCGACCGCCTGGACGCCGAACTGGCGCATGCGCTGATGAGCATCAACGCGGTGAAGGGCGTGGAGATCGGCGCCGGCTTCGCCAGCATCGCCCAGCGCGGTACCGAGCACCGCGACGAACTGACCCCGCAAGGCTTCCTGTCGAACAATGCCGGCGGCATCCTCGGCGGGATCTCCTCCGGCCAGCCGATCGTCGCCCACCTGGCGCTGAAGCCGACCTCCAGCATCACCACTCCCGGGCGCTCGATCGATACCGCCGGCGAGCCGGTGGACATGATCACCAAGGGCCGTCACGACCCGTGCGTCGGCATCCGCGCCACGCCGATCGCCGAGGCGATGATGGCCATCGTCCTGCTCGACCAGTTGCTGCGCCAGCGTGGGCAGAACGCCGACGTGCGCGTCGACACGCCGGTCCTGCCGCAGCTGTGAGGGCTGTGGCAGGCCGCGGTGCGGGACGGGTGAACGGCGGATCGTGACCAGCGCGGTTCCCTACTGGCGCCTGTCCAGCTTCTATTTCTTCTATTTCAGCCTGCTCGGCGCCACGGCGCCGTTCCTCGCCCTGTATTTCCATCACCTGGGCTTCCCCAGCCCGCGCATCGGCGAGCTGGTGGCGATTCCCATGCTGATGCGTTGCGTCGCGCCCAACCTGTGGGGCTGGCTGGGCGACCGCAGCGGCCAGCGCCTGGCCATCGTGCGCTTCGGCGCGGTATGCACGGCGCTGGGCTTCTCGCTGATCTTCGTCAGCCACAGCTACGCCTGGCTGGCCTTGGTGATGGCGTTGCACGCGTTCTTCTGGCATGCCGTGCTACCGCAGTTCGAGGTCATCACCCTGGCCCATCTGCGCGAGCGCAGCGCCAGCTACAGCCGGATTCGCCTGTGGGGCTCGATCGGTTTCATCTGCACCGTGGTCGGTCTCGGCGCGCTGTTCGAGCGCCTGAGCCTGGATGTCTACCCGGCGACGCTGCTGGGTATCATGCTCGGCATCGTGCTGTGCAGCTGGTGGGTGCCCAATGCCCAGCCGGCCCATCGCGAACCGCGCGAAGGCGAGGGCGGCTTCCTCGCCCAGTTGCGCCAGCCGGGCGTGCTGGCGTTCTACCTGTGCGTGTGCCTGATGCAGCTGTCCCATGGGCCGTACTACACCTTCCTGACCCTGCACCTGGAATCGCTGGGCTACAGCCGGGCGCTGATCGGTCTGCTCTGGGCGCTGGGGGTGGTCGCCGAGGTCATGTTGTTCCTCGCCATGCCACGCCTGCTGCAACGTTTCAGCCTGCGCCAGGTGCTGGCCGCGAGCTTCCTGCTGGCGTCGTTGCGCTGGCTGCTTCTCGGCAACCTGGCCGACAGCCTGGCGCTGCTGGTCTTTGCCCAGACGCTGCATGCCGCCACCTTCGGCAGTTTTCATGCGGCTGCCATCCATTTCGTGCAGCGTAGCTTCGGCCCGCGCCAGCAGGGTCAGGGCCAGGCCCTGTATGCTGCGCTGGCCGGTACCGGCGGAGCCCTGGGCGCGCTGTATTCCGGCTATAGCTGGAACAGCCTGGGCCCTGCCTGGACCTTCGCCATCGCCAGCCTGGCAGCCTTGCTGGCAGCCGCTATCATCAGTACCCGTTTGCAAGAGGTGCGGGCATGAACGACAACCGTGAACAGCTGACCCAGCAGATCATCGACGCCGGCCGGTTCCTCTACGGCCGCGGCTGGTCGCCGGCAACCAGCAGCAACTACTCCGCGCGCCTGGACGAACAGCGCGCGCTGCTCACCGTCTCGGGCAAGCACAAGGGCCAGTTGGGCTTCGACGACGTGCTGGTCACCGACCTGGCCGGCAACAGCCTGGAACCGGGCAAGAAACCCTCGGCGGAGACCCTCCTGCACACCCAGCTGTATGCCTGGAACCCGGCGATCGGCGCGGTGCTGCATACCCACTCGGTGAATGCCACCGTGCTTTCCCGCCTGGTTCGCGGCGACCGCCTGGTGCTGCAGGACTACGAACTGCAGAAGGCCTTCGCCGGGGTCACCACCCACGAAGGCCAGGTCGAGGTGCCGATCTTCGACAACGACCAGGACATCGCCCGCCTGGCCAGCCGCGTGCAGCCCTGGCTGGAGGCGCATCCGCACTGCCCGGGGTATTTGATCCGCGGCCACGGGCTGTACACTTGGGGCGCGCGCATGAGCGATGCCCTGCGTCAGGTGGAAGCTTTCGAGTTTCTGTTCGAGTGTGAACTGAAAGTACTGAGTCTGAGCCGATGAGCAGCCTTACCGTCTATCACGAGAACCAGCCGGAGCAGCCGCTGAAGCTGCTGACCCATGCCGAGGACATCGCTTCGACCCTGGCCGAGGTCGGCGTCCGCTTCGAACGCTGGGAAGCCGCCGCGCCGATCGCCGCCGGCGCCAGCCAGGACGAGGTGATCGCCGCCTACGCCCACGAGATCGAGCGGCTCAAGCGCGAGCGCGGCTACATCACCGTGGACGTGGTCAGCCTGAACAGCGACCACCCGCAGAAGGCCGAATTGCGCGCCAAGTTCCTCGACGAGCACCGCCATGGCGAAGACGAGGTGCGCTTCTTCGTCGCCGGGCGCGGCCTGTTCGTCCTGCATATCGAGGAGCATGTCTACGCCGTGCTCTGCGAGCGCAACGACCTGATCTCGGTGCCGGCCGGCACCCGCCACTGGTTCGACATGGGCGAGCACCCGCATTTCGTCGCCGTGCGCCTGTTCAACAACCCGGAGGGCTGGGTCGCCCAGTTCACCGGCGACGACATCGCCAGCCGCTTCCCCCTGCTGGAAGACTGAGCGAGGCACCGTCCCATCCGTCACCATCCGCGCCCCCGGTCCTGCCGGGGGCGGTTTCATCCGGAGTCCGCATGACCATCAAAGCCATCCTCACCGACATCGAAGGCACCACCAGCGCGGTCAGCTTCGTTTTCGACGTGCTGTTTCCCTATGCCGCCCGGCACCTGCCGGACTTCGTCCGCGAACACGCCGGGGAGCCCGAGGTAGCCGCGCAACTGGCGGCGGTGCGTGCCGAGAGCGGTGAGGCGGACGCCGATGTCGAGCGGGCGATCGCGATCCTCCTGCAATGGATCGCCGAGGACCGCAAGGCGACGCCGCTGAAGGCCCTGCAAGGCATGGTCTGGGCCCAGGGCTACCGCGACGGTCAATTGAAGGGCCACGTCTACCCGGACGCGGTGCAGGCGCTGCGCGAGTGGAAGGCCCGTGGGCTGGACCTGTACGTCTATTCCTCCGGCTCGATCCAGGCGCAGAAGCTGATCTTCGGCTGTTCCGAGGCCGGCGACCTGGGCCCGCTGTTTTCCGGCTACTTCGACACTACCAGCGGGCCGAAGCGGGAAAGCGCCTCCTATGCGCGGATCGCCGGGGCCATCGGCCTGCCGGCCGCGGAAATCCTTTTCCTTTCCGACGTGGTGCAGGAGCTGGATGCCGCGCGCGACGCGGGCATGCGCACGCTCGGCCTGGCCCGCGAAGGCGGCAGCCTGGACGGCCATCCGACGGTGGCCAGCTTCGCCGACATCGTCGTGGAGTGAGCGCGCCGGCTATCCTGAGGGAACACTCTTGCTCGGGAGCATCGCGCCATGGGTTCCACCCTCAGCGGGCTGATCAGCCTGGTCATCCTGGCCCTGGATATCTGGGCCATCGTCAACATCCTGAAAAGCACTGCGGAAACCGGGATGAAGATCATCTGGGTCCTGGTGATCATCGTCCTGCCGGTGCTCGGCCTGATCATCTGGGCCATCGCCGGCCCGCGCGGCAACGTCAGGCTGTAGCCTCCCGCCGCGGCGCTAGCCGCCTGCGGCGTAGTGGTGCCACAGGTGGATGGCGGCGTAGGCGCGCCAAGGCCGCCAGGCCTCGGCGCGGGCCTTGAGGCTGCGCGCATCGATGCCTTGCGGCCCCCAGACCGTGGATTTCAGCAGGCCGAGGTCGGCGGCGGGGAAGGCGTCGGCTTCGCCCATGGCACGCAGGGCTATGTATTCGGCGGTCCAGGGGCCGATGCCGGGCAACGCGCAGAGGCGCTCCACCAGCGCCTCGGGGCCGTCCGCCAGGTCCAGGCTCAGCTCTCCCGAGGCGATCGCCGCGGCGAAGCGTTGCAGCGTCTGTACCCGCTTGCCGGGCATGCCGATGCCGTCGAGGTTGGCTTGCGCCAGCGCGGCGGGTGTCGGGAACAGGTGGCTGATGCCGTCGTAGCCGAGATTTTCCAGCGGCTCGCCGAGGCGCTGGATCAGGCGCCCGGTGATGGTCACCGCGGCCTTCACCGTGACCTGCTGGCCGACGATGGCGCGCACCGCCTGTTCGAAGGGGTCGAAGGCCACCGGCAGGCGCAGCCCCGGATTGGCGGCCACCAGCGGGCCGAGCAGGGGATCCCCGGCGAAATGCCGGGCGATGGCGGCCGGGTCGCTGTCCAGGTCGAACATCCGGCGGACCCGTGCCTCGAGTTCGGCGGCCAGGGCATGGGCGGACGGGCTGAGGCTCAGCGCCAGGACCTGGCGTTCCGCCAGCGGTCGCACCTCGAACCAGGCCGGGCGGCCGTTGGCCCGGAAGCTGCGGGCATAGTGGTCGTCGCCCAGGCTTTCGACACCGGCGAGCAGGCGCAGGGCGAAATGCTGGTGGAACTGGCGCCATTCCCAGGGTGACTGGTAGGGCAGGTGCAGGACGAGGGGAGAGGTAGGCTGGCTCATGGGCAGACGATACCTGTCCGGCGCAGCCGGCGCCATCCGCCGGCGGGGTTCGACCTGTCATTGCCGCCAGCGTAGAATGCGCGCCTTTCTTCGCGGCGCGGGCAAGTCCCGCTGCCAGATTGCAGCCTTACCAGGGAGATCCCGGCCCATGAGCGATTATCAGGAAACTCTGTACCAGGGCTACGGCCAGCGCTTCAGCATCGACAACATGCTGCATGAGGTGCGCACCGAGCACCAGCACCTGGTGATTTTCGAAAACGCCCGGATGGGCCGGGTGATGGCGCTCGACGGAGTGATCCAGACCACCGAGGCCGACGAGTTCATCTACCACGAGATGCTCACCCACGTGCCGATCCTCGCCCACGGCGCGGCCCGGCGCGTGCTGATCATCGGCGGCGGCGACGGCGGTATGCTGCGCGAGGTGGCCAAGCACAAGAGCGTCGAGCGGATCACCATGGTCGAGATCGACGGCACCGTGGTCGACATGTGCAAGGAGTTCCTGCCCAACCACTCCCAGGGCACCTTCGACGACCCGCGGCTGAACCTGGTGATCGACGACGGCATGCGCTTCGTGGCTACCACGGAAGAACGCTTCGACGTGATCATCTCCGACTCCACCGACCCGATCGGCCCTGGCGAGGTGCTGTTCTCCGAGAACTTCTACCAGGCCTGCCGGCGCTGCCTGAACGAGGGCGGCATCCTGGTCACCCAGAACGGCACGCCGTTCATGCAACTGGAGGAAGTGCGCACCACCGCCGCACGTACCGACGGGCTGTTCGCCGACTGGCATTTCTACCAGGCGGCGGTGCCGACCTATATCGGCGGCGCCATGACCTTCGCCTGGGGCTCGACCCGCGAAGGCCTGCGTCGCCTTCCGCTGGAAACGCTGCGCCAGCGCTTCCGCGACAGCGGCATCGCCACCCGCTACTACAACGCCGATATCCACCTGGGCGCGTTTGCTCTGCCGCAGTACGTGCTGCAGGCCATCGGCAAGCAGGACAACGACTGACGCTTCACCGGGAAGGGCCGCAAGGCCCTTTTTCATGCGTCGCTCCGACATCCCCTGTTACTGCCAGCTAACATTTTTTTCACAATCGATCCGGGAAAATCTGCGCGCTTTTTTCCGTTGCCATGGCTATAAATGGCAGTTTTGTCCTTGAGTGCATCGAATGCTGACCAAACGATTGCGCCAGAGCGGCGTAGTAGTCTCCTGCCTGCTCGGTAGCGTCCTCTTCATCGCCCTGGCCTTCCTCGGCTGGCAGCGTTTCGCCCCGGCAGCCACCGTGTCCGGCTGGACCTACCGGGTGGTGCTCGAGGACATTCCCCACGTCAGCGCCCTGGCCCGCGACCCGGACGGCCTGCTCTACGTGAGCCAGGAGTTGCAGGACGGCAAGGGCCTGGTGTTCCGCATCGCCGCCGATGGCAGCCGCGATACGGTGCTCGACGGGCTGTCCAAGCCCGACGGCATGGCCAGCTTCCGCGACGGCATCGCGATCAGCCAGGAGCAGGGCGCCTCGCCGGTGTTCTGGTGGCATGCCCAGCAGGCCCGGCCGCTGTTCGACGGCATCCAGGTGGAGGGCGTCGCCAGCGACGGCCGCTACCTGTACGCCGCCGAGGATCGCGACCTGGACGGGCGGATTCTCCGCTACGACCCGGAGACCGGCGGACTGACGGTACTGCGCGAGGGATTGCAGCGCTCCGAAGGGGTGGCCGCCTGCCCGGACGGAAGCGTCTTCTACACGGAAAAGAAACGTGGCCACGTCATGCGTCTGCATGAGGGGGCCGAGGACGAGGTGGTGCTGAACGGACTGAATGCACCGAGCTTTTTGCTGTGCGACAGCGAAGGCCTGTGGATCACCGAGGACTCGACGCATAACGCGCGAGCCTTGCTGCTGCCGCCCGACGGGCCGCTGCAGGTGATCGTACGGCGCCTGCGTTCCGCACAGTCCCTACTGCCCATCGGGCCCGGCCGCTACCTGCTGGCCGAGCAGGGGCGGGACCGCATTCTCGAAATCGAACGACAGAAGAGCGAATTGTAAACATGGACCAAACGGAAGTCCGAACCACCCAATCGCCCCCACGGCTGTTCCAGCCCACCATCCGCAGCCACCTGGCGTTCACCGCGCTCAGCGCGCTGGTGCTGCTGGTCATGTTCAGCCTGCTGCGCCTGGCCTTGCTGATCTACAACCGCGAACTGATCGGCGCGACCCCGGCGAGCACCTTCCTCGAGGCGTTCGGCAACGGCGTGCGTTTCGACCTGCGGGTCGTCGTCTATGCCGTGGCGCCGCTGGTGCTGTCGCTGTTCGCGGTACGCGCGATGGCCGCTCGCGGCCTGTTCCGTACATGGTTGACGCTGTTCGCCAGCATCACCCTGTTCCTCGGCGTACTCGAACTGGACTTCTACCGCGAGTTCCACCAGCGCCTGAACAGCCTGGTCTTCCAGTACATGTCGGAAGACCCGAAGACCGTCATGAGCATGCTCTGGTACGGTTTCCCGGTGGTCCGCTACCTGCTGGCCTGGGCCTTCGCCACCTGGGTGCTGTACCGGGTGTTCAAGGCCATCGACCTGGCGACCCGCCCGAGCCAGCGCAAGCCGCGCGAAGACAGCGTGATCGCCCGGCCGGGCGCTGCCGCGCCCTGGTACGTGCGCGGCGTGGTGCTGTTCCTCTGCGTGCTGGTCTGCGTCCTCGCCGCCCGCGGCACCCTGCGCCAGGGCCCGCCGCTGCGCTGGGGCGATGCCTTCACCACCGAATCCATGTTCGCCAACCAACTGGGCCTGAACGGCACCCTGACCCTGGTCAAGGCGGCCAAGGAGCGCTTCTCCGAAGACCGCGCGAACATCTGGAAGGCCACCCTGGACGACAAGGTCGCCCTGGAGACCACCCGGCAGATGTTGCTGACCCCCAACGACAAGCTGGTGGACGCCGACGAGGCCGCGGTGCGCCGCGAGTTCACCCCGCCGGCGGCGAATACCCTGCCGATCCGCAACGTGGTGGTGGTCCTGCTGGAAAGCTTCGCCGGCCACTATGTCGGCGCCCTGGGCGCGCCGGGCAACATCACGCCGTATTTCGACAAGCTGTCGAAGGAAGGCCTGCTGTTCACCCAGTTCTTCTCCAACGGCACCCATACCCACCAGGGCATGTTCGCCACCATGGCCTGCTTCCCCAACCTGCCGGGCTTCGAATACCTGATGCAAACCCCGGAGGGCGGCCACAAGTTCTCCGGCCTGCCGCAGTTGCTCAGCGCCCGCCAGTACGAGGACGTCTACGTCTACAACGGCGATTTCGCCTGGGACAACCAGTCCGGCTTCTTCAGCAACCAGGGCATGACCACCTTCATCGGCCGCAACGACTATGTCGACCCGGTGTTCTCCGATCCGACCTGGGGCGTCTCCGACCAGGACATGTTCGCCCGTGGCAACGAGGAGCTGGACAAGCTGGCGAGCACCGGCAAGCCGTTCTATGCGCTGTTGCAGAGCCTCTCCAACCACGTGCCCTACGCGTTGCCGAAGGACCTGCCGGTGGAGCGCGTGACCGGCTACGGTTCGCTCGACGAGCACCTGACCGCCATGCGCTATTCCGACTGGGCGCTGGGCCAGTTCTTCGAGAAGGCGAAGAAGTCGCCGTACTACAAGGACACCCTTTTCGTGGTGGTCGGCGACCATGGCTTCGGCAGCCCCGAGCAGCTCACCGAGATGGACCTGCACCGCTTCAACGTGCCGCTGCTGCTGATCGCCCCCGGCATCCAGGAGAAGTTCGGTACCCACCTGCCGACCGTCGGTACCCAGGTCGACATCGTGCCGACCATCATGGGCCTGCTCGGCGGCGAGACCGTCCACCAGTGCTGGGGCCGCGACCTGCTGAACCTGCCGGAAGGCGACAAGGGCTTCGGCGTGATCAAGCCGTCGGGCAGCGAGCAGAACGTCGCCATCGTCTCCGGCAACCGCATCCTGGTGCGGCCGAAGGACGGTGACGTGCGCGTCTACGATTACCAGCTGGGCGGCGATGCCAAGGCGGTGATCACCAAGGACGTACCGGACCAGGCCGAGCTACAGAAGAAGCTGGAGTCGTTCATCCAGACCGCGACCAAGAGCCTGCTGGAGAATACCGCGGGCGTGGTACACGGGATCCCGGACAAGGACTGACCCGTAGCAAGCATGAGAAAGGGGCCTTCGGGCCCCTTTTTTTCGGCGCCAGGTCGCAGCGTCTTGCGTTGCCGGTGCCGAGGCTGCCACCCTGCCCGATAGCGTTCAGGGTGTATCCGTCTGCTGGCTTTCCAGCCAGCGCAGGACTTCGGCGGTGGCCTGGATCAGGTCCGCCGGTATGTACTGGTCGACATTGCCGTCGCGCAGCAGCGCCCGTGCCAGCGGAACTCGTTGCAGCACCGGGATTCCTTCTTCCTCGGCGATGCGCCGGACCCGCAGGGCCAGGGCGTCGGTGTGCTTCAGGGTGATCAGCGGCAGGGGTGTTTCGCCGCGTCGATAGCGTATGCCGATGGCGACGTGGGTCGGGTTGGCGACGATCACCGAGGAACGCCGGACATCCGCGCGCAGGTTGCTCGATTGCAGTTCCTGATGGAATTGCCGGCGCTTGCTCTTGATCTCCGGGCTGCCCTCCATCTCCTTGTACTCGCGCTTCACTTCGTCCTTGCTCATGCGCAACTGCTTGTAGTGCTGGTGGCGTTCGAAGGCGTAGTCGGCGACGGCAATCGCCAGGAAGCCGACCGCGCAGACCAGCATCAGTTGCCTGAGCATCAGCCCGCTCACCGGTGCCACGCAGTCCAGCCCGCAGGCGGGAATCCGCAGGAGGCTGGCCAGGTTGCCCTGCAAGGTCAGCCAGACCAGCAGGGAGAGCAGGGCGACCTTCAGGGTCGACTTGAGGAACTCCACCAGGCTCCGGATCGAGAAGATCTTCTTCGCGCCCTCCACCGGGTTGATCTTCTTCAGGTCCGGCTTGACGCTGTCGAGGCTGAGCAGGAAGCCGTACTGGCCGACATGGCTGAGCACCACCACCAGCGCCGCGACCAGCAGGACCGGCGCCAGCAGGTAGAGGAGTTCCTGGAGAAGGTTCTCCAGGATGGTCTCCAGCGCCTGGCGAAACGGCAGGTCGATGTACTCGGCGGGCAGCAGGAGCAGCTTGCCGAGATGCTCCAGGTAGTAGTCGGAAAAGCCCATCAGCAGCGCCACCAGCGACAGGATCAACGCGCTGGAGACAATTTCCTTGCTCTTCACCACCTGGCCCTGCCGGCGGGCGTCGCGCAGCTTCTTCGCCGTGGGCTGCTCGGTCTTCTCGGCGCTCATGGCGTCTCCAGCACGGGACGCAGCAGGCGCAGCGGGTCGACGGCGAGCAGCAGGGCATCGTAGGCGTGCTCCATGAGGATGCCCAGGTAGAGCACCAGCAGCAGGCTGGCGACCAGGCTCTTGATCGGCATGGCGAGGATGAACACGTTCAGCGACGGGGCGAAGCGGCTGACCAGCGCCAGGCCGAACTCGGCGAGGAACATGGCGATCAGCAGCGGCGCGGCGAACAGCGCGCAGAGCATCAGCATCTGCGAGAACTGCGCGTAGAAGAATGCCACCCATTGGCTGCCGAACTGCGGGAAGAAACTGCTCACCGGCCAACTGGCATAGCTCCTGAACAGCGAGCCGACCAGCGCGAGGAAGGCGCCGCCGGAGAAGAACAGGGTGATCAGCGTCTGCGTCAGCAACAGCCCGGTGGGGCTGGTCTGGCTGCCCAGGCTGGGGTTGAGGGTCGAGGCGAGTGCCGCGCCACGCTGGTTGTCGATGATGAAGCCGGTCGCTTCCATGGCCCAGAAGGGAATGGTGGCGACGAAGCCGATGAGCAGGCCGAGCAGCACTTCCTTGCCGATCAGCAGGGCGATGTCCAGCGCGCCGAGGGCCGGCGGCAGGCTGCCGGCGACGATCGGGTAGGCGAACAGCGCCAGCGAGCAGGCCACGCCGTTGCGCACCAGGCCGCCGCCCAGGGTCTGCTTGGCCAGCACCGGCAGGACCACGAAGCAACTGATGATCCGCGGCAGCAGCAGGCTGTAGGTCAGCAGCAGTTGCTGCAGGTCCTGGACGCTCATCGCACCAGCGGCACCTTCAGCAGGGTCATTTCGGCGAAACGGTACAGCTCGCCGCCCAGCCAGCCGCTGGTGGCGAACAGTACCACCACCACGGCCACCAGCTTGGCGACGAAGCCGAGGGTCTGCTCCTGGATCTGGGTGAGTGCCTGGACCAGCGATACCAGGGTGCCGATCAGGGCCGCGACCAGTACCGGCGGCAGCGACAGGACCAGCACCAGCCACAGGGTCTGGTTGGTGAAGTGGAGGATGTCGGCGCTGCTCATGGTCAGCCTCCGTAGCTGATGACCAGGCCGTGGGTCAGCCGCGCCCAGCCGTCGAGGAGGACGAACAGGAGCAGCTTGAACGGCAGGGAAATGGTCATCGGCGACACCATCATCATGCCCATCGCCAGGAGGATGTTGGAGATGATCAGGTCGATGGCGATGAAGGGCAGGTAGATCAGGAAGCCGATCTCGAAGGCTCGGGTCAGTTCGCTGACGGTGAAGGCCGGCAGCAGGATCAGCAGGCTGTCCGGGTCGAGCCGCTCGGCGTATTCGCTGGGCCAGACCTGGCGGGTGCTTTCCATGAAGAAGGTGTGTTCGCGCTCCTGGATCTGCCGCTTGAGGAAGTTCCGGTAGGGCGCCATGCCCTCGTCGAGAAAGCGTTCCACCGATGCCGAGTCGCTCAGGCTGACGTCGTGGTTGCGCAGGTAGTCGCGGGTGGCGAAGCCGACCGGTGCCATCACGTACAGGCTGAGGATGATCGCCAGCCCGTACATCGCCATGTTCGGCGGAATCTGCTGGACGCCCAGGGCGTTGCGCAGCAGCGAGAAGACCACGGTCATCTTGATGAAGGAGGTCGCCATCACCGCGATGAACGGGACCAGCGCGAGCAGGGCCAGGCCGAGGATCAGGCCGAGCTCGTCGGGCAACTGGATCATGCTTCGTCGTGTCCGAACAGACGGGTTACGCGCACCCCGAGCCGGTCCTGGAGCCTGACCAGTTCGCCGATACCGAGGCAGCGCTGGTTGGCGAGGATGCGCACTTCGCCGTCCAGGGCACAGTCGAGATCGAGCAGCGAGCCTGGCTGCAGGGTCGAGAGGGTATGCAGGTCCAGGGTGCGGCGGCCGACCTCGAAGCTGACCGGGATCGGCAGTTGGTCGAGTTCGTGCAGGTCCTCGCTGTCGGCGAGGGAGGGGGTGTCGTGCATGTCGAGCAGTTCCAGTTGCGTGGAGTGGAGTTGGCAGCGCGCCCAGGGGCGTCCTTCGAGAACCCCCAGCAGCGCTGCGTCGGGGCGATGGCCGGCAGGCAGCAGCAACAGGTCGCCGGGCTCCAGGGTGCGCAGCTCGCCGGCGTCCAGCGGCAGGCCGGGCCATTGCAGCGACAGGCGCAGCGGTATGGCCAGGCGTTGCGCCGAGGGGCGCGGCGGCAGGCGTGCCAGCAGCGTCGCCGGATCGCCGTCGAGCCAGAGCGCCAGGCGCTGGTCGTCGCGTTCCAGGCTCAGGCGCAGGCCCATCGCAGCGCGTGGTTGCGCCGGGCTCAGGCCGTACCAGACCAGGCCGGGAAAGACGTTGCCTTCGCGCTCCAGCAAGGCCAGTTGCAGGGCCGCCGGCAGGCTGGCGAAGGCTGCCTCCTGCAGGTTCGGCGCGAGCCAGCGGGCCAGCGCCGGGGCCTGGCAGAGAAAGCGCAGGGGCAGGCCGTCCCACGCCAGGCTCAGTTCGAGATCGACGTCGGGGGCGGCCTGGGCGATGTCCAGGCGCGCTTGCAAAGCGTTGCCGACATAGTGGCGACGGCAACGTGCGAGACGTCGCTGGAGATCCAGTTCGGCGCGGCTGGCGAGCGGCAGGTCGAGGTCCGCCCCGTTCATTCGGCTTGCCACTCTTCATGCAGGTAGCGACGTTGCCGCGAGCGCTGACCGCTGTCCTGCTGCTGATTGAAGGTGAGTTGCACCGGTTGTTCCGGATGCAGCCGTTGCAGGCGTTCGAGCAACTCGCCACGGGCTTGCTGGAGCAACGCCAGGCTGCCGGGGCTGGCACTGATCTCGATCTGCAACTGGCCATGGCCATGCAGGACCTGCACCTCCACGGCGCCGAGCTGGGGCAGTTGCACCTGCAGGCGCGCCGCATGGCTTTCGGCTGCGCTGGCGACCTGGATGCGCCCCTGCACGGCATCGAGCAGGCGCGCGAGATCGGCCAGCGGCAGTGGCCGGCTCCCGCTCGATGCCAGCAGGCGTGCCAGCAGGCGGTCGCCGGGGGTTTGCATGGCAGGCAGTGGCACAGGCGCTTGGTCGTCGGGGGGCAGTGCGGATGGATCGGTTTCTCCGGGTTGCCGACGCTCCTCTCCGCGGCCTTCGCCGCCCCCTGTCGGCGCGGGCGGCGAAGCCTGGGCACTGGCCTGCGCCGTGGGCGCGACCTCGGCTGCGGCTTTCGCCGGGAAGCCGGGGCCGGGCTGCGGCCGCTCATGCGTCCGACCTGCGATTTGCGGGTGGGAGGACACCGGCACCAGCGGCGGTTCGTCGACCGGAGGCGCCGAAACGCTGGCCGGCTCCTGGGCTTGCGTGGACGCCGCGACGCGCGCGGAGACCGCCGGCGCTTGCCGTGCTACCGATCCGGACGGCGACACTGTTGGCGTTGGCGTTGGCGTTGGCGTTGGCGTTGCGTCCGCGGCAACTGGCACGGGGGCTTGCCGAGTGGTCGGCGGCCGGTCGGCGGCAGGCGCCGCGGGCTGGTCGGCGAGAGGCGTCGAGGTCGGCGCGTCGGCTGTCGCGGCAGGCTCTTCGGCCTCTGTCGTTTCGTCGCCCTTGTCGAACGGTGGCCTGGGCGCCGGCGGTCGGTGCGCGGGCAGGGCCTGTTCGAAGGCGATCTGCTGCGCGCGCAGCGGCGGAAGGGGGGCAGGGGTGTCGGACGACACGAGCGGAGCCGTATCCACGGCGTTCAGCTTGAGCATGGCCAGGTCTCGTGGCGGGTGAATTCTTCCAGTTCGCCTTCCTCGCTGCGTTCGCGCAGCCCCTGGCGCTCGGCGTCGACGTGGCGCTCCAGTTCGGCGAACTTCTCCAGTTGCCGCTGGCGTTCCAGCAGTTCTCGCCGGCACTGCCGCAGGCGCTCGCGCTCCCCTTCGAGGCGCTGCGCGGTCTCGGCGCAGTCCTGTTCCAGGCCGGCTTCCTTTTCCCGCAGCAGCCCTACCTGCTGCTGCCAGGCTTCCAGGCGTCGGCGGTCGAGCATGGCCGCCTGGCAGGCGAGAAACAGCCGTTGCTCTTCGGCCAGTCGCCAGTCGCGGTAGTCCCGTTGCGCCGCCTGGCGCTCGGTGTGTTCCTGCGCCGCGGCGCGAACCCGTAGCAATTGGCGGCCCTGGGCGCGCTCGGCCCGGTCCAGGCGCAGGCGTCGGACGCGCAACAGCAGCGCCAGGCTCATGCGCAGAGGCTCCGCAACTGCGCACAGGCCTGTGCGTAATCGCTGGTTTCGTGGGTACCCTGGCGCAGCCACTGGCGGATCGCCCCGATCTTCTCGATGGCCTGGTCGGCTTCGCTGTCCTGGCCTTTCTGGTATTCGCCGATCTTCAGCAGCAACTCGACTTCCTCGTACTTCGCCAGCCATTCGCGCAAGCGTCCGGCCGCATGGCGCTGATCGTCGTCGACGATCTGGTTCATGACCCGGCTCACCGAGTGCAGCACGTCGATGGCCGGATAGTGGTTGGCGGCGGCCAGCTTGCGCGACAGCACGATGTGCCCGTCGAGAATCGAGCGGGTCTCGTCGGCCACCGGCTCGCTCATGTCGTCGCCTTCCACCAGCACGGTGTAGAGCGCGGTGATCGAGCCCTGCTCGGATTGCCCGGCACGCTCCATCAAGCGTGGCAGCGCGGCGAACACCGATGGCGGATAGCCGCGGCGGGTGGGCGGTTCACCGGCCGCCAGGCCGATTTCGCGCTGGGCCCTGGCGAAGCGGGTCAGCGAGTCCATCAGCAGCAGGACGCGGCGACCCTGGTCGCGGAAATACTCGGCGATGCTGGTGGCGACGAAACCGGCCTTGGCGCGCTCCATCGCCGGTCGGTCGGAAGTGGCGACCACCAGCACCGAGCGGCGCAGCCCCTGTTCGCCGAGGTCGCTTTCGATGAACTCGCGGACTTCGCGACCGCGCTCGCCGACCAGGGCGAGTACCGTCACATCCACCTCGGCATTGCGCACCAGGCTGGCCAGCAGGGTGCTCTTGCCGCCGCCGGCGGCAGCGAAAATGCCCATGCGCTGGCCTTCGCCGCAGGTCAGCAGGCCGTCGATGGCGCGCACACCCAGCGATAGCGGCCGCTCTATCAGGCGCCGGCTCATCGGCGGCGGGGCATCCCGGTAGACCGGATACCAGGCCGCCGGCTCGGCCGGCGGGCTGCCGTCGAAGGGGCGGCCGAGGCCGTCGAGCACCTGCCCGAGCAGGTGCTCGCCAACCGCCACGCGATGCATGCCGCCGGTAGGGCTGACCTCGGTGTTGGAGGAAACCCCGAGCATCTCGCCGAGCGGGGTGAGCAGCGCCTGGTGCTGCTGGAAGCCGATGACTTCGGCGAGCAGCGCCAGGCTCTGGTCGGGATTGCGCAACTGGCAGAGTTCGCCGATGCGCACGCCGGGCACCACGGCCTTGAGCAGGGTTCCGGTGACCTGGGTGACCCGCCCGCGGATCTGGATCGGCCGGCAGCCTTCGATGGCGTGGCGCATCCGGACGATGAGAGGAGAGAGAGGCGCGGGCATGGCGGATCGGTTCGGCTGGAGTCGGCGCGCACTATAGAGAAAGCCTCGCGCGACGAATTTCAGTGCCAGCCGGGAGTTTTTAGAAATCGGTTGCCGCCGCGGCTAAAAAAAACCGGCCGATATTGGCATCGGCGGCACCGGGCCGGTTCCTATACTGCGCCGCCTTTGCAGACCAGGAACCACAGCCACGATGGACATCCTCCAGAGTTCCTCCGCCGCGCCCCTCGCGCCGCGGGAAGCGGCCAACGCCCCCGCGCAGCAGGCTGGCGGCAGCTTTCAGGGCGAGCGCGTCCACTACGTTTCCGTTTCGCAGTCGCTGGCTGATGCCGCGGAAGAGCTGACCTTCGCCTTTTCCGAGCGCGCCGAGAAATCCCTGGCCAAGCGCCGCCTGAGCGACGCCCATGCGCGCCTGAGCGAAGTCCAGGCCATGCTGCAGGAGTACTGGAAGCGCATTCCGGACCTGGAAAGCCAGCAGAAGCTCGAGGCGCTGATCGCCCACCTGGGCAGCGGCCAACTGAGCAGCCTGGCGCAGCTCAGTGCTTACCTGGAGGGCTTCTCCAGCGAGATCAGCCAGCGCTTCCTGGCGCTGTCGCGGGCGCGCGACGTCCTGGCCGGGCGGCCGGAGGCGCGGGCGATGCTGGCGCTGGTCGACCAGGCGTTGCTGCGGATGGCCGACGAGCAGGGCCTGGAGATCGAACTCGGCCTGCGCATCGAGCCGCTGGCCGCCGAGGCTTCCGCCGCCGGTGTCGGCGATATCCAGGCGCTGCGCGATACCTACCGTGACGCGGTACTCGACTACCGGGGCCTGTCGGCGGCCTGGCAGGACATCCAGGCGCGCTTCGCCGCGACGCCGCTGGAGCGGGTCGTGGCCTTCCTGCAGAAAGCCCTGAGCGCCGACCTGGACAGTCAGTCGAGCCGGCTCGATCCGGTGAAGCTGGAGCGGGTCATGAGCGACATGCACAAGCTGCGTGTGCTCGGCGGCCTGGCGGAGCAGGTGGGGGCGCTCTGGCAGGTGCTGGTGACAGGGGAGCGGGGCCATGGCATACGGGCCTTCTGAATTGACCGGCGCAGTCATCGCCTTGCTCGAGAAGCGCTGGGTCGGCGTCGCCGAGGTGCAGGCGTTGCTCGAGCCGTTGCCGCTGGCCGACGTCGCCCGGCAGATCCATTTCTTCCGCGAACTGAAGCGTCTCTACCGTCTGTTGCCGGTCGAAGTGTTCGGCGACGACGAGCAGCGCCAGAATCTTTTGAATGCCTGCCAGATGGCGCTCGACCTGGCGATCGAGCGCGAAGAAGAGGAGCAGCAGCATGGACTGGGTTGAGCTGGCCGTCGCGCAGTTCTGCCAGGACCTGCGGGTGAGCGTACCGGCGCCGCTGGCGCGCGTGGTGCAACTGGATTTCGAGGACAGCGGCACCTTGCAGCTGGAACGCCATGGCGAACAGTTGTCGCTCTGGATGGCCTGTGACCTGGCTTGGCACCAGGCCTATCGCGGAACGCTGCGGGCGTTGCGCCTGTGCCATGCGCGCGCGGCCGGGAGCCTGCCGCTGCGTTGCGCCTGGAGCGGCGAATCGCGCCTGCTGCTGTGCATCACCCTGGAAGCCCGGCAGGTCGGCATCCCGACGCTGCACCAGGCCTTGCAGGCGCTGCGCTCGGCGCGCAGCGAAGTGCTCGCCGCATGAGCCGGGTCGGTGCCTGGCACATCGGCATCGAACGGCTCGACCTGGCGCATGCCGAGCCGTTCGCGCCGCCCCTGCCGGAGCGCCACCTGCTGGCGCCCGACGGCCGGCCGGTGGAGACCCACGTCGCCAGCCTGTATCCCGCGCAGCAGGCGCAACAGCGCCTGTTCGACTACGCCCGGCCCCAGCTGGAGTTCCACGGCCTGCTGCGCCCCGGCGACTTCCGCCGGGCGCTGCGCGATCTCCGCCTGGCCCTCACGCTGCCCCGCCAGCCCGCCCTGCAGGCCGCGGCCTGCCTGCTCGGCGAGCGCGACGAAGACGAGCGACTGCTGCAAATGGCCCTGAACCTGTTGCACAAGGTATGAATCGATGACGTTGAAACCGACGCAACAGCGCCTGTTGCTGATGCTGGGCTGGCTGCACCTGCAATGCGGCCAGCCGCGACGCGCCCAGGTGTTGCTGGAGGCCTTGCTGAGCGTTGCGCCGGAGCGCCGCGACGGGCGCCGCGCCTTGCTCCTGGCGTTGCTCCAGCAAGGCCTCGGCGAGCCCGCCGTGCGCCTGTGCCGGCAGTTGCAGGAGGATGGCGAGGAGGAGCCCGGTCTGTGGCGTTGCCTGAGCCGTGCCGAACAGCTCGCCGGGCGTCTCGACGCGGCGCGTGCCGCGCACGCCCGGGCGCTGGAGCTGGAGGCGCGGGAATGAACGACCTGAGCGGGCTTCTCGGCCGGGTCGGCGAGCGCAAGGACATCCTGCTGGTGGTGTTGCTGCTGGCGGTGGTGTTCATGATGGTGCTGCCGTTGCCACCGCTGCTGCTGGACATCCTCATCGCCGTCAACATCACCATCTCCGTGGTCCTGTTGATGATGTCGGTGTACATCGGCTCGCCGTTGCAGTTCTCGGTGTTCCCGGCAGTGCTGCTGATCACCACGCTGTTCCGCCTGGCGCTGTCGGTGAGCACCACGCGGATGATCCTGCTGCAGGCCGACGCGGGGCAGATCGTCAACACCTTCGGCAGCTTCGTGGTCGGCGGCAACCTGGTGGTGGGCATCATCATCTTCCTGATCATCACCATCGTGCAGTTCCTGGTGATCACCAAGGGTGCCGAGCGGGTCGCCGAGGTCAGCGCGCGCTTTTCCCTGGATGCCATGCCGGGCAAGCAGATGAGCATCGACGGCGACATGCGTGCTGGCGTGATCGATGTCAACGAGGCGCGGGCGCGGCGCGCGGTGATCGAAAAGGAAAGCCAGATGTTCGGCTCCATGGACGGCGCGATGAAATTCGTCAAGGGCGACGCCATCGCCGGGCTGATCATTATCGTCGTCAACATTCTCGGCGGCAT
Source organism: Pseudomonas sp. HMSC063H08 (assembly GCF_001813645.1). Lineage (NCBI taxonomy): Bacteria > Pseudomonadati > Pseudomonadota > Gammaproteobacteria > Pseudomonadales > Pseudomonadaceae > Pseudomonas > Pseudomonas sp. HMSC063H08. Next base: position 165,447 of record NZ_KV813469.1, on the reverse strand, counting down.
CGCCATCGGCGTCACGCAGAAGGGCCTGAGCACCGCCGACGCGCTGCAACTGTACGCGGTGCTGACCGTCGGCGATGGCATGGTCTCGCAGGTGCCGGCGTTGCTGATCGCCATCACCGCCGGGATCATCGTCACCCGGGTGTCTTCCGACGAATCGGCGGACCTCGGCAGCGACATCGGCGAACAGGTGGTGGCGCAGCCCAAGGCGCTGCTGATCGGCGGCCTGTTGCTGGTACTGTTCGGCCTGATTCCCGGTTTCCCGACCCTGACCTTCCTGGCTCTCGCGCTGCTGGTCGGCGGCGGCGGCTATTTCATGCTCTGGCGCCAGCGGCTCCAGGCCAGCGCCGGTTCCCGCGACCTGCCGGCGCTGCTCGCGCAGGGCGCCGGAGCGCCATCGGCCAAGGCGCGCGGCAAGGCTGGCGGCGGCAAGCCGAAGGCCGGGCGTCTCGCCGAGCAGGAAGAATTCGCCCTCACCGTGCCGTTGCTGATCGACGTCGATGCCAGCCTCCAGGAACGTCTCGAAGCGATGTCGCTGAACGAGGAGCTGGTGCGGGTACGACGCGCGCTGTACCTGGATTTCGGCGTGCCGTTCCCGGGTATCCACTTGCGCTTCAACGAAGCGATGGGCGATGGCGAATACCTGGTGCAGCTACAGGAGGTCCCGGTCGCGCGCGGATGCCTGCGGCCGGGCTGGTTGCTGGTGCGCGAACGCGCCGCGCAGCTGGAATTGCTCGCGGTCCCCCACGAGCCGGCGGAGCTGCAGGTGCCGGGAGAGGAAGCGAGCTGGGTGGAGCAGGCGCATCAGGATCGCCTGGAGCGTTCCGGCTGTGCCTGCCTGGGCCTGGAGCAGGTGCTCACCTGGCACCTGTCCCATGTGCTGCGGGAGTACGCCGAGGATTTCATCGGCATCCAGGAGACGCGCTACCTGCTGGAGCAGATGGAGCAGGGTTACGGCGAGCTGGTGAAGGAGGCGCAGCGGATCGTTCCCCTGCAGCGGATGACCGAGATTCTCCAGCGCCTGGTCGGCGAGGACATCTCGATCCGCAACATGCGGGCGATCCTCGAGGCGATGGTGGAGTGGGGGCAGAAGGAGAAGGACGTGGTGCAGCTCACCGAGTACATCCGCAGCAGCCTCAAGCGCTACATCTGCTACAAGTACTCCAGCGGCAACAACATCCTTCCCGCCTATCTGCTGGACCAGGCGGTGGAGGAGCAGATCCGCGGTGGCATCCGCCAGACCAGCGCCGGCAGCTACCTGGCCCTCGACCCGGCGATAACCCAGGCCTTCCTCGAGCGCGTGCGGCAGACCGTCGGCGATCTCGCGCAGATGCAGAACCGGCCGGTGCTGATCGTTTCCATGGATATCCGCCGCTACGTGCGCAAGCTGGTGGAGAGCGACTATGCCGGGCTGCCGGTGCTGTCCTACCAGGAGCTGACCCAGCAGATCAACATCCAGCCGCTTGGCAGGATCGTGTTGTGAGCGCCGATCCGCTGATTCCCTGGTTTCTCGCCCGCGGCCTGGCGGTGCGTCCGCACTGCCTGCGCGACACCTCGATCGCGCTCGGCTGGCAGGTCCTGGCCCATGGCTGCGAACTGGCCTGGCGCTGCGACGGCGAGCGGGTCTGGATCGTGATGTTGCGTCGGCGGCAGGCGCGCAGCGGATTGGCCAATCCATTCGCCGCGCTGTACCTGCTGGCGGAGGCCACGCTCGATACGCTGGGGCCGCGTCAGCGTCTCTACGGCAAGGTCCTGGCGCTGGCCGGCAGCCCGCTGCCTGGCGAGCGCATGGAGCGCTTCTATCGCCGCTGGACCGGCGCCGCCGAGCCCGCCGACGGCTGGTTCGAGCTGGAGGCCGGGCGGGTGGTGACGCAGCGAAGCCTGCGAAAACGACAAAAACCCGACCGTGCCTGACAGGCTCCGGCGACGTCGACCCCTACCATGGGCGACATGAACGAATACACCGAAGACACCCTGCGGGCGACCGTCCAGGCCGCCGAACTGGCGATTCGCGACAGCGAGGAACGCGGCCGCCTGCTGGCGGAAATGTGGCAAGGCCTGGGGCTTGCCGCGGACGCCGGCCAGCTGCTGTTCCAGGCGCCGGAGCGAGAGCTGGCGCGAGCCGCCGAAGAGGAGCTGCTGGCCGAACTGCGGCGCATGCGCAGTTCCCAGCCGACGCAGGGCGAGCAGGGTACCCGGCCGCGGCGTCCGACGCCGATGCGTGGCTTGTTGATCTGAGGAATCACGATGGAAGTCAGAAACTTTAATGCCGGTCGCGAGCTGTTCCTGGACGAACTCCTGGCCGCGCCGGCGGCGCCTGCCAGTGCCGAGCAGGAGGAACTGCTGGCCTTGTTGCGCAGCGAGCGGATCGTGCTGGCCCACGCCGGCCAGCCGCTGAGCGAGGCGCAAGTGCTCAAGGCGCTCGCCTGGTTGCTCGCGGCCAATCCGTCCGCGCCTCCGGGGCAGGGCCTCGAGGTACTCCGCGAAGTCCTGCAGGCACGTCGGCAGCCCGGTGCGCAGTGGGATTTGCGCGAGTTCCTGGTGTCGGCCTATTTCAGCCTGCACGGCCGTCTCGACGAGGATGTCATCGGTGTCTACAAGGATGTCCTGCAGACCCAGGACGGCAAGCGCAAGGCGCTGCTCGACGAGCTCAAGGCGCTGACCGCGGAGTTGAAGGTCTACAGCGTGATCCAGTCGCAGATCAACGCCGCGCTGTCGGCCAAGCAGGGCATCAGGATCGACGCTGGCGGTATCGATCTGGTCGACCCCACGCTCTATGGCTATGCCGTCGGCGATCCCAGGTGGAAGGACAGCCCCGAGTATGCGTTGCTGAGCAATCTGGATACCTTCAGCGGCAAGCTGTCGATCAAGGATTTTCTCAGCGGCTCGCCGAAGCAGAGCGGGGAACTCAAGGGCCTCAAGGATGAGTACCCCTTCGAGAAGGACAACAACCCGGTCGGCAATTTCGCCACCACGGTGAGCGACCGCTCGCGTCCGCTGAACGACAAGGTCAACGAGAAGACCACCCTGCTCAACGACACCAGCTCCCGCTACAACTCGGCGGTCGAGGCGCTCAACCGCTTCATCCAGAAATACGACAGCGTCCTGCGCGACATTCTCAGCGCGATCTAGAGGTATCCATGAACCAGCAAGCGACCCCTTCCGACACCGACCAGCAACAGGCGCTGGAGGCCTTCCTGCGCGACGGCGGCACCCTGGCGATGCTTCGCGGACTCAGCGAGGACACCCTGGAGCAGCTCTATGCGCTGGGCTTCAACCAGTACCAGGCGGGCAAGTGGGACGACGCGCAGAAGATCTTCCAGGCACTGTGCATGCTCGACCACTACGACGCCCGCTACTTTCTCGGCCTGGGCGCCTGCCGCCAGTCCCTCGGTCTCTATGAACAGGCCCTGCAGAGCTACAGCTACGGCGCGTTGATGGACATCAACGAGCCGCGCTTTCCCTTCCATGCCGCCGAGTGCCACCTGCAACTGGGTGATCTCGACGGAGCCGAGAGTGGCTTCTACTCGGCCCGGGCCCTGGCCGCGGCACAGCCGGCGCACGAGGCCCTGGCCGCGCGTGCCGGCGCCATGTTGGAAGCCGTAACCGCGAGAAAGGATCGAACATATGAATCCGATAACGCTTGAACGCGCCGGACTGCCCTACGGGGTGGCCGACGCCGGGGATATCCCGGCGCTCGGCAGGCCGGTCGCGAGGGATGTCGAGAGTCTGCGGGTGGAGCGCCTGGCGGCGCCGGCCGCGGCTTCCGCGAGCGGCACGGGGGTGGCGCTGACGCCGCCGTCCGCAGCCAGCCAGCAGCGCCTGGAGGTCGCCAATCGTGCGGAGATCGCCAGCCTGGTGCAAGCAGTGGGCGAGGATGCCGGACTGGCGCGGCAGGTTGTGCTGGCCGGCGCTTCGACGCTGTTGTCCGCCGGCCTGATGTCGCCGCAGGCGTTCGAGATCGAGCTGGCGAAAATCACCGGCGAAGTCGAGAACCAGCAGAAGAAACTCAAGCTGACCGAAATCGAGCAGGCGCGAAAGCAGAACCTGCAGAAGATGGAAGACAACCAGCAGAAGATCAGGGAATCGGAAGAAGCCGCGAAAGAAGCCCAGAAGTCCGGTCTGGCAGCCAAAATCTTTGGTTGGATCAGTGCAATAGCTTCGATCATCGTCGGCGCAATCATGGTGGCAACCGGCGTCGGCGCGGCCGCGGGTGCACTGATGATCGCGGGCGGTGTCATGGGAGTGGTCTCCCAGTCGGTACAGCAGGCAGCCGCGGACGGATTGATCAGCAAGGAAGTGATGGAAAAGCTCGGCCCGGCACTGATGGGTATCGAGATCGCCGTCGCGCTGCTGGCGGCGGTGGTCAGCTTCGGCGGCTCAGCGGTCGGCGGGCTGGCCAAGCTGGGCGCGAAGATCGGCGGCAAGGCGGCCGAGATGACCGCCAGCCTGGCGAGCAAGGTCGCCGACCTGGGCGGCAAGTTCGGCAGTTTGGCCGGCCAATCGCTGTCGCACTCGCTGAAACTCGGCGTGCAGGTTTCCGACCTGACCCTGGACGTCGCCAACGGCGCGGCCCAGGCCACTCATTCGGGATTCCAGGCGAAGGCCGCGAACCGCCAGGCCGACGTGCAGGAATCGCGTGCCGACCTGACCACCCTGCAGGGCGTGATCGAGCGCCTGAAGGAAGAGCTGAGCCGCATGCTGGAAGCATTCCAGGAAATCATGGAGCGGATCTTCGCCATGCTCCAGGCCAAGGGTGAAACCCTGCACAACCTGTCCAGCCGACCGGCAGCGATCTGAGGAGACGTCACATGATCGATACGCAATATTCCCTGGCGGCTACCCAGGCCGCGATCCCCTCCGAGCCGATCGCTCCCGGCGCCGCCGGGCGTTCCGTCGGCACGCCGCAAGCGGCTGCGGAGCTGCCGCAGGTGCCGGCCGCGCGGGCCGACCGGGTCGAACTGAACGCTCCGCGCCAGGTGCTCGACCCGGTGCGCATGGAAGCGGCCGGCAGCGAGCTGGACAGCAGCGTCGAGCTTCTGCTGATTCTCTTCCGCATCGCGCAGAAGGCGCGCGAGCTGGGCGTGCTCCAGCGCGACAACGAGAACCAGGCGATCATCCACGCGCAGAAGGCGCAGGTGGACGAGATGCGCAGCGGCGCCACGCTGATGATCGCCATGGCGGTGATCGCCGGCGTCGGCGCGTTGGCCTCGGCAGTGGTCGGCAGTCTCGGCGCGTTGAAGAACGGCAAGGCCATCAGCCAGGAGAAGACCCTGCAGAAGAACATCGATGGGCGCAACGAACTGATCGACGCGAAGATGCAGGCGCTGGGCAAGACCTCCGATGAGGATCGCAAGATCGTCGGCAAGGTCTGGGCGGCGGACCAGGCGCAGGACAGTGTGGCGTTGCGCGCGGCGGGCCGTGCCTTCGAGAGCCGCAACGGCGCCCTGCAGGTGGCCAACACGGTGATCCAGTCCTTCGTCCAGATGGCCAACGCCTCGGTCCAGGTGCGCCAGGGCGAGTCGCAGGCGAGCGCCCGGGAAGAGGAGGTCAACGCCACCATCGGGCAGAGCCAGAAGCAGAAGGTCGAGGACCAGATGAGCTTCGATGCCGGCTTCATGAAGGACGTCCTGCAGCTCATCCAGCAGTACACCCAGAGCCATAACCAGGCCTGGCGTGCGGCGGCCGGAGTGGTCTGAGCCGTCTCCGCGCGGGAGGAAAAAGGCCACAGCGATGTGGCTTTTTTCTTAAAAGAAAAGTCTCTCAGTGACAAAAGCGATGCATAGCCCGGTGCTAGCATGCGCTGAGCTTTAGGAGGCGCCCCCATGGATTTAACGAGCAAGGTCAACCGACTGCTTGCCGAGTTCGCAGGCCGTATCGGTTTGCCTTCCCTGTCCCTCGACGAAGAGGGCATGGCGAGCCTGCTGTTCGACGAACAGGTGGGCGTCACCCTGTTGCTGCTCGCCGAGCGCGAGCGTCTGTTGCTGGAGGCCGATGTGGCGGGCATCGATGTGCTGGGCGAGGGGATCTTTCGCCAGCTCGCCAGCTTCAACCGCCATTGGCACCGTTTCGATCTGCATTTCGGCTTCGACGAGCTGACCGGCAAGGTCCAGTTGTATGCGCAGATTCTCGCAGCGCAACTGACCCTCGAATGCTTCGAGGCGACCCTGGCCAACCTGCTCGACCACGCCGAGTTCTGGCAACGCCTGCTGCCGTGCGGCAGCGATCGCGAGGCGGTCGCTGCGGTCGGCATGAGGGTTTGAGCGGTTCCATGAAAATCGAATCGATTCCGCCGGTGCAGCCGTCCCAAGACGCAGGAGCCGAGGCGGTGGGGCATTTCGAGGGGCGTTCGGTGACCCGCGCGGCCGTTCGCGGCGACGACCGTTCCAGCGTGGCCGGGCTGGCGCGCTGGCTGGCGCGCAACGTGGCTGGCGATCCGCGCAGCGAGCAGGCCTTGCAGCGCCTCGCCGACGGCGACGGCACGCCGCTGGAGGCGCGCACGGTCCGGCGCAGGTGAGGTGCTGGATGCTGTTGCCGCTGGCGTTGCTGCTCGGCGGTTGCGTCAGCCAGCCCGCGCCGATGTCGCCGAAGGTGACGGTGGGCGGTTCGGTGGGCGGCGTTTCCCTGCAGGCGCGCCAGGCGCAACTCAGGCTGCGCCTGTATGCCGTCGTTCAGGGAGGGATGCAAACGATTGCCGAGCGGCGCTACCGGGTGTCCGGGTTGCCGTTGCGCTATGCGTTCGATCTGGAGGTCGACAGGTTGGAGGGCGAGGCATTGTACCTACGCACCGAGCTTTCCTGGGTGGGCGTCGCGGCGGTCCAGGCGAGCGCCTGGCAGCGGGTGGCGGCGGGCGTCGATGAGCGGGTCCGGCTGGTTCGGCGCGACTGTTTTCCGAATTGTACGACCGCTCGCCCGGAAGAAAGATCTGGCAACGATTGATACATTGCCTGCTGTTTCGGAAAGTGCGTATGGAGATTAAAGAAGTGCAAGTCTCGTTCGTTGTCAGGGAAGGCCTCGAATAATAAAACTGGTACTTTTGTTCCGCTTCTAAAGAAGGCTGGATTAATTGGCGGAAGCCGACTCGCTCTGCGAATCAGCGCACGTCGGATAATCCTGATTATTATAAAATCGACTCCGTGCTCATGGCTTTGAAAATCAATAAAACGGAGCGTATTCATGCCTCTCCGCTAGGCGGGGCATTCAAGGTACGACGGGAAGTGTTGGGGTTCTTATAATATGCAAGGAGCCAAATCTCTTGGCCGAAAGCAGATAACGTCTTGTCATTGGAACATTCCAACTTTCGAATACAGGGTAAACAAGGAAGAGGGCGTATATGTTCTGCTCGAGGGCGAACTGACCGTCCAGGACATCGATTCCACTTTTTGCCTGGCGCCTGGCGAGTTGCTTTTCGTCCGCCGCGGAAGCTATGTCGTAAGTACCAAGGGAAAGGACAGCCGAATACTCTGGATTCCATTATCTGCCCAGTTTCTACAAGGCTTCGTCCAGCGCTTCGGCGCGCTGTTGAGTGAAGTCGAGCGTTGCGACGAGCCCGTGCCGGGCATCATCGCGTTCGCTGCCACGCCTCTGCTGGCCGGTTGCGTCAAGGGGTTGAAGGAATTGCTTGTGCATGAGCATCCGCCGATGCTCGCCTGCCTGAAGATCGAGGAGTTGCTGATGCTCTTCGCGTTCAGTCCGCAGGGGCCGCTGCTGATGTCGGTCCTGCGGCAACTGAGCAACCGGCATGTCGAGCGTCTGCAGCTATTCATGGAGAAGCACTACCTCAACGAGTGGAAGCTGTCCGACTTCTCCCGCGAGTTCGGCATGGGGCTGACCACCTTCAAGGAGCTGTTCGGCAGTGTCTACGGGGTTTCGCCGCGCGCCTGGATCAGCGAGCGGAGAATCCTCTATGCCCATCAGTTGCTGCTCAACAGCGACATGAGCATCGTCGACATCGCCATGGAGGCGGGCTTTTCCAGCCAGTCCTATTTCACCCAGAGCTATCGCCGCCGTTTCGGCTGCACACCGAGCCGCTCGCGGCAGGGGAAGGACGAATGCCGGGCTAAAAATAACTGACGTTTTTTGAAAGCCCGGTAGCGGCTGCATGAGTAGAATCGGCCCAAATTGCAGGCTCTGACGAGCGCGCAATGTAGTGAGGAAGCCAAGGCAGAGAATGGAGCAGGAAGACGATAAGCAGTACTCCCGAGAAGCGGTGTTCGCCGGCAGGCGGGTATCCGTGGTGGGCTCGGACGCCCGCTCGCGGGGTCGGGTGCCGGGTTACGCATCGAGCAGTTTGTATCGTGAGTCCGGAATCATCAGTGCGCGGCAACTGGCGTTGCTGCAGCGGATGCTGCCGCGCCTGCGGCTGGAGCAACTGTTCCGCTGCGAATGGTTGCAGCAGCGCCTGGCGCGCGGCCTGGCACTGGGGCGCGAAGAGGTGCGGCAGATTCTCCTCTGCGCGGCGCAGGACGACGACGGCTGGTGCGCCGAACTGGGCGACCGGGTCAACCTCGCCGTGCCGCAGTCGATGATCGATTGGGTCCTGCTGCCGGTCTATGGCTGGTGGGAAAGCCTGCTCGACCAGGCGATCCCCGGCTGGCGCCTGTCGCTGGTGGAGCTGGAGACCCAGTCCCGGCAACTGCGAATCAAGTCCGAATTCTGGTCCCGCGTGGCCGAGCTGGAGCCGGAGCAGGCCCGCGAGGAACTGGCCAGGGTCGCCAAGTGCCAGGCGCGCACCCAGGAACAGGTGGCCGAACTGGCCGGCAAGCTGGAGACGGCTTCGGCATTGGCGAAGAGCGCATGGCCGAACTGGCAGCGGGGCATGGCGACGCTGCTCGCCAGCGGCGGGCTGGCCGGCTTCGAGCCGATCCCCGAGGTCCTCGAATGCCTCTGGCAACCTCTCTGCCGGCTGGACGACGACGTCGGCGCGGCGGACGCCGTCCAGGCCTGGCTGCACGAACGCAACCTGTGCCAGGCACAGGATCACTTCTACTGGCAGAGCTGAGCGGCCGGCGAAAGCCGGCCCTACCGAGGAATCATGGATCATCTGTTGAGCGGATTGGCCACTCGCCTGGGCCAAGGGCCCTTTGTTGCCGATCGGACGGGTTCGTACCACCTGCGCATCGACGGGCAGAGCGTCCTGTTGCTGCGCCAGGGCGACGACCTGCTGCTGGAAAGCCCGCTGGAGCACGCCCCCCTGGACCCGCAGCGCGACCAGCAGGGGTTGCTGCGGGCGCTGTTGTCGCGGGTCGCCAGTTGGAGCCGGCGCTATCCCCAGGCCATCGTCCTGGATGCGGACGGGCGCCTGCTGTTGCAGGCGCGGCTGGGCCTCGACGGCCTCGATCCCGAGCGACTCGAACGGGCCCTGGCCGCCCAGGTGGGGCTGCTCGAGGCGCTGGCGCCGGAGCTGGAGCCGCTGCCCCGCGGGTTGCCGCCGCAGGTTCCGGTGTGGCGTCCCTGATGCGCCGCCTGCTGATCGGCGGACTGCTGGCGCTGCTGCCTGGCGCGGTCTTGCGCGCGCAGCCGCTGGACTGGCCCAGCCTGCCTTACGACTATGTGGCGCAGGGCGAAAGCCTGCGCGACGTGCTGGCCAACTTCGGCGCCAACTACGATGCCTCGGTGATCGTCAGCGACAAGGTCAACGACCAGGTCAGCGGTCGCTTCGATCTGGAAAGCCCGCAGGCCTTCCTGCAGTTGATGGCCTCCCTCTACAACCTCGGCTGGTACTACGACGGCACCGTGCTGTACGTATTCAAGACCACCGAGATGCAATCGCGGCTGGTGAGGCTGGAGCAGGTCGGCGAGGCCGAGCTGAAGCGCGCGCTGACCGCCGCCGGCATCTGGGAACCGCGCTTCGGCTGGCGTGCCGACCCTTCCGGGCGGCTGGTGCACGTGTCCGGTCCGGGGCGCTATCTCGAACTGGTCGAGCAGACCGCCCAGGTGCTGGAGCAGCAATACACCCTGCGCAGCGAAAAGACCGGCGACCTCAGCGTGGAGATCTTCCCGCTGCGCTATGCGGTCGCCGAGGACCGCAAGATCGAGTACCGCGACGACGAGATCGAGGCGCCGGGCATCGCCAGCATCCTCTCGCGGGTGCTCAGCGATGCCAACGTGGTTGCGGTGGGGGACGAGCCGGGCAAGCTGCGCCCGGGACCGCAATCGAGCCATGCGGTGGTCCAGGCGGAACCGTCGCTGAACGCGGTGGTGGTGCGCGACCACAAGGACCGGTTGCCCATGTATCGCCGCCTGATCGAAGCCCTCGACCGGCCCTCGGCGCGGATCGAGGTCGGCTTGTCGATCATCGACATCAATGCCGAGAACCTCGCCCAGCTGGGCGTCGACTGGAGCGCCGGGATTCGCCTGGGCAACAACAAGTCGATCCAGATCCGCACCACCGGCCAGGATAGCGAGGAGGGCGGCGGCGCCGGTAACGGGGCGGTCGGCAGCCTGGTGGACAGTCGCGGGCTGGATTTCCTGCTGGCCAAGGTCACCCTGTTGCAGAGCCAGGGGCAGGCGCAGATCGGATCCCGGCCGACCCTGCTGACCCAGGAGAATACCCAGGCGGTGCTCGACCAGAGCGAAACCTACTATGTGCGGGTCACGGGCGAGCGGGTGGCCGAGCTGAAGGCGATCACCTACGGCACCATGCTGAAAATGACGCCGCGAGTGGTGACTCTCGGCGATACGCCGGAGATCAGCCTCAGCCTGCACATCGAGGACGGCAGCCAGAAACCCAACAGCGCCGGCCTGGACAAGATCCCCACGATCAACCGCACGGTGATCGATACCATCGCCCGCGTGGGCCATGGCCAGAGCCTGCTGATCGGCGGCATCTACCGCGACGAACTGAGCCAGAGCCAGCGCAAGGTACCCTGGCTCGGCGACATTCCCTATCTCGGCGCGCTGTTCCGCACTACCGCGGACACCGTGCGCCGCTCGGTGCGGCTGTTCCTCATCGAGCCGCGGCTGATCGACGATGGCGTCGGCCATTACCTGGCGCTGAACAACCGTCGCGACCTGCGCGGCGGCCTGCTTGAAATCGACGAGTTGTCGAACCAGAGCCTGTCGTTGCGCAAGCTGCTCGGTAGCGCCCGCTGCCAGGCGCTGGCGCCGGCCAGGGCCGAACAGGAGCGCTTGCGCCAGGCCGGCCAGGGATCGTTCCTCACGCCCTGCCGGATGGGTGCGCAGGAGGGCTGGCGGGTGACCGACGGCGCCTGTCCCAAGGACGGCGCCTGGTGCGTCGGCGCGGAGCGCGGGAATTAGCATGGCCTGGAAGATCCGCTTCTACAGCGGGCTGAACCAGGGCGCCGAAGTCTCGCTCGGAGAGGGCCGGGTGGCGCTTGGCAGCGATCCGTTGCAGGCCGACCTGGTGTTGCTCGACGAGGGCATCGCGGCAGTCCACCTGGTGCTCGAGGTCGATGCCCAGGGCGTGCGCCTGCTGGAGTGGGCGGAGGGCTGCGAGCCTCGCCAGGACGGCCAGGCGCAAGTCGCCGGAGCGATCCTGCAGGCGCTTGCCGGGCAGACCTGCGGCCCGCTGCGCTGGGCATTCTGCGACCCGCAGCGGAGTTTTCCCGAGCGTTTCCCCGAAGTCGAGGCGCAGACCGCGCCAGTGCGCCGCAAGCCGTCCGCCCGTGCCGGCGGGGCCTGGCTGCTCGGCATCAGCCTGGCGCTGGCCCTGTGCCTGCTGGGCATGCTCGTCGAACCCTGGTCGGCCCGCCAGCACGGCATGGCCGGCGAGGAGCCCCTGGCGAGGGTGCGCGCCTACCTGCGCGAGCAGGGCATGAGCGAGGTGGATGTGCAGCGCCAGGGCGACAGTCTCCTGCTCGGCGGCTACCTGGAGGACAACGCCCGGCGCCTGGCGCTGCAGCGCTACCTCGATGGCAGCGGCGTGGACTACCGACTGGAAGCACGGAGCATGGAAGACATTCGCCAGGGCGTGGATTTCATCCTGCAGAAATTCGGCTATCGGCAGATCCTCAGCAGCAACGCGGACAAGCCTGGCTGGGTCCGGCTCAACGGCGAACTGGCGGAACAGGACGAACGCTGGGCGCGGATCGACGCATTGCTGGAGTCCGAGGTGCCGGGCCTGCTCGGGGTGGAAAACCAGGTCCGGGTGGCCGGCTCGCACCTGCGCCGCCTCGAGCGCCTGCTGGCGGACGCCGGCCTCGACCGGCAACTGAGTTTCCGCGAGCGCGGCGAGCGCATCGAGTTGAGCGGCACGCTCGACGAGGTCCAGCTCAGCGCCTTCTACCGCCTGCAGCGCGAGTTCCAGCAGGAGTTCGGCAACCGCCCGAGCCTGGAGCTGCTCAGTCGCGGCAAGCGCGCCAGCGGCGACGAACTGGAGTTCACGGTGCGCTCGGTGTCGCTGGGGCGGGTGCCCTATGTAGTGCTCGGCGACGGGCAGAAATACCCGGTGGGCGCCTCGACATCCCGCGGTGTGCGAATCCTCGCCATCGAGCCGGAGTCGATCCTGGTGGCCCGCGGCAAGCAGCGTTTCATCATCAATCTCAAAGGGGAGGTGCTCCATGATGACAGCCTTGGAAACGCGACTGTCGGTCGCTGACGGCACGCATGCCGCAGCGCTCCGGCAGCGTCTGCAGGCGGCGCTGGCGGAGTGTCGCCGGGAACTGGCCAGAGGCGCCGGCCCGGAGCGCTTTCAATTCCTGCAACAGCAGGCCCGGGCCCTCGAGGGCGGTCTCGGCATTCTTTCGCAGCTCACAGAGGACTAAGCATGGCGCAGATATTCAACCCCAACCCGGGGAATACCCTCGATACCGTGGCCAATGCCCTGAAGGAGCAGGCCAACGCAGCGAACAAGGACGTCAACGACGCGATCAAGGCCTTGCAGGGGACCGACAATGCCGACAACCCGGCGCTGCTGGCCGAGCTGCAACACAAGATCAACAAGTGGTCGGTCATCTACAACATCAACTCGACGGTGACCCGTGCGCTGCGCGACCTGATGCAAGGCATCCTGCAGAAGATCTGAACATGGACACTTCACTGATACGCGAATTGGCGGAACTGGCGCTGGCCGGCAGCGGGCAGCACTGCCACGAAGAGGCGCTGTGCATCGCCGAGTGGCTGGAGCGCCTCGGACAGGACGAAGCGGCACGGCTGATCCGGATTTCCAGCCTGGCCAACCAGGGGCGCTATCAGGAGGCCCTGGCCTTCGCCCATGGCAATCCCTGGCCGGCGCTGGAGCCCTGGTTCGCCTTGTGCGAGTGGCACCTGGGGCTGGGCGCCGCGCTGGACCGCAGGCTGGCCGGGCTGGGCGGCAGCAGCGATCCTGCCCTGGCCGACTTCGCCGCCGGCATGCGCGCCCAGGTGCGGACATGAGCCGCATCGACACGCCACCGGGATTCGCCGTCTATCCGTCGGCCAGTCCAAAGGCGGCGAACCTGCCGGCTGTCGATCAGGTGCTGGCTTTCGAGCAGGCCCTCGGCGGCGAGCCGCCGGCGGCCGGACGCCGCCTGGCCGGGTTGGAGAACGGCGCTCTCGGCGAGCGCCTGCTGCAGCGCTTTGCCCAGCCGCTACAAGGGTTGGAGGCGGACCGCCTGGAGCTGAAGGCGATGCTCCGTGCGGAACTGCCGCTGGGGCGCCAGCAGCAAACCTTTCTCCTCCAGTTGCTCGGTGCAGTCGAGCATGCGCCGGGCGGCGAATACCTGGCGCAACTGGCGCGTCGCGAATTGCAGGTGCTGATCCCGCTCAACGGCATGCTCGACAACCTCGTGCGCAACAGCCACAAACTCGACCTGGAGTCATGATGGATATCTCTCGGATGGGCGCCCAGGCGCAGATCACCAGTCTCGAAGAACTCTCCGGCGGCCCGGCCGGCGCGGCCCACGTCGCCGAGTTCGAACGGGCGATGGGCGGTGCCGGCAGCCTGGGCGGCGACCTGCTCAGCGAACTGGGGCAGATCAAGGAGCGTTTCAGCCAGGCCAAGCAGGAGTTGCAGGTGGAGCTGTCGACGCCCGGCGACGATCCCAACAGCCTGATGCAGATGCAGTGGTCGCTGATGCGCATCACCATGCAGGAAGAGCTGATCGCCAAGACCGTCGGGCGCATGAGCCAGAACGTCGAAACCCTGATGAAGACCCAATGAGGCGAACGGTGAAAGGTCTGTCGCGCATGGCGCTCCTGGCGCTGGTCCTGGCGTTGGGCGGGTGCAAGGTCGAACTCTATACCGGGATCAGCCAGAAGGAAGGCAACGAGATGCTGGCGCTGTTGCGTTCGGAGGGCGTTTCCGCGGACAAGCAGGCGGACAAGGATGGCACCGTGCGCCTGCTGGTGGAGGAATCGGATATCGCCGAGGCGGTGGAGGTGCTCAAGCGCAAGGGCTATCCGCGGGAGAACTTCTCCACGCTGAAGGATGTGTTTCCCAAGGACGGGCTGATTTCCTCGCCCATCGAAGAGCGCGCGCGGCTCAACTACGCCAAGGCCCAGGAGATTTCCCATACCCTTTCCGAGATCGATGGCGTGCTGGTGGCGCGGGTCCATGTGGTGCTGCCCGAGGAGCGCGACGGACTGGGCAGGAAGTCCTCGCCGGCATCGGCCTCGGTGTTCATCAAGCACGCCGCCGATGTGCAACTGGATGCCTACGTGCCGCAGATCAAGCAACTGGTGAACAACGGCATCGAAGGCCTCAGCTACGACCGCATCAGCGTGGTGCTGGTGCCGTCGGCCGGGGTCCGCCAGGTCCCGCTGGCGCCACGCTTCGAGAGTGTCTTCTCGATCCAGGTGGCGGAGCACTCGCGCGGACGCCTGCTCGGTCTGTTCGGCCTGCTGCTGGCGTTGCTGCTGGCGAGCAACCTGGCGCAGTTCTTCTGGCACCGGCAACGGGGCTGAGCGGCGCGATGCCATTGACGGCCTACCAGTTGCGCTTCTGCCCGGCCCGCTACATCCACGAGTCGCACCTGCCCGCGGTATTGCTGCGGTTGCTGCCGGCGCTGCCGGACTGGCGGCGACAGAGCGTTCTCAACGCCTGGCTGCTGGAGCAACTGGAATTGGACTGCGCGTTCCGCATGCCCGCGCAACTGGGCGGGCTGGCCCTTTACCCGCAGGCGGCGCTGGAACGGACCCTGGGCTGGCTCGGCGCGCTGCTGCACGGCCAGGCCTTGCGGCAGGTGCTGGACGGTGCGCGGGTACGGCGCATCCGCGCGCAGATCGGCGAACAGGGCCAGCGTTTCTGCCTGGAGCAGCTCGACCTGCTCATCGGTCGCTGGCCGCCCGGCTGGCAGCGGGCCTTGCCGGAAAACCCGGAAGACGGCTATTTCCGGCGCTGCGGCCTGGCTTTCTGGCTGGCCGCCTGTAGCGATGCCGACTGCGGTTTCTCGCGGCGCCTGCGCCTGCGCCTGGAGGCCATGCCGGCCCCGGCGGACTGGACCTTCGACGAACAACGGCGATCCCTGGCGCGGACCCTGTGCCTGAAGGTCGCCCGACAAGCGAGCGATGAATGCTTCCATTTGTTGAACTAGACGCCAGTCGCGTACGGCTGGCCCCCGGGCAGGCCCTGTTGCGCGCCCGCGACTACCAGGACTACCTCAGCGCCAACCGCCTGGTGGAAGCGGCACGCGAGCGTGCCGCCGAAATCGAGCGCGAGGCCCACGAGGTTTACCAGGAGCAGAAGCGCCTGGGCTGGGAGGCCGGACTGGAGGAGGCGCGTCTGCGCCAGGCCGGGCTGATCCAGGAAACGCTACTGCGCTGCAATCGCTACTACCGGCAGGTCGATCGCCAGCTTGGCGAAGTGGTGCTGCAGGCGGTGCGCAAGGTGTTGCGCCACTACGACGCTGTCGAGCTGACCCTGGCGGCCACGCGCGAGGCACTGGCATTGGTGAGCAACCAGAAGCAGGTGATCCTGCACGTCCAGCCGGAACAGCTGGTCGCGGTGCGCGAGCAGGTCGCCCGGGTGCTCAAGGATTTCCCCGAGGTGGGCTACCTGGAAGTGGTCGGCGATGCCCGGCTGGACCAGGGCGGTTGCATCCTGGAAACCGAGATCGGGATCATCGACGCATCGCTCGACAGCCAGTTGGCGGCGTTGCAGGCCGCATTGACGGAGGGCGTGGCGCGGAGCGGCGAGGAGGAAGGGGACGCCGGTTGAGGGAGCCAGGCGCCGCCCCCGGCCCGGGCGTTGGCTCCGGGCCGAGGGCTGAGGCGCTGCCGTTCGCCCGCGGCAGCGACGCTGGCGGTGCGGTCGGCGCCTTCAGAGCAGGGTGAAGCTGCGGCTTTCGGTTTGCGCCGAGTCCAGGCCGACGAAGACCTTGAACTCGCCTGGCTCGGCCGTGTGCCTGAGCTGGCTGTCGTAGAACTTCAGGTCCGCCTCGCCGAGGCGGAAGACGATCTCCCGCGATTCGCCGGGCTCCAGCATCACCTTGCGGAACCCGCGCAGTTCCTTCACTGGACGGCTGAGGCTGGCGACCGGGTCCTGCAGGTAAAGCTGGACCACCGTGGCGCCGGCGCGCTTGCCGCTGTTGCTGAGCGTGACCCGCGCTTCCAGGGTGTCGCCATGGGCCAGCCGTTCGCTGGACAGGCGCAGGGGCGAGAGACTGAACTCGGTGTAGCTGAGGCCGTAGCCGAACGGGTAGAGCGGGCCGTTGGCTTCGTCGAAATAGCGCGAGGTGTATTTGCCGGGGTTGTCGTGGTCCATCGGCCGGCCGGTGTTCAGGTGGTTGTAGTAGACCGGTACCTGGCCCACCGAGCGCGGGAAGGACATGGTCAGCTTGCCACTGGGGTTGTGCTCGCCGAACAGCACGTCGGCGATGGCATTGCCGCCTTCGGTGCCACTGAACCAGGTTTCCAGGATCGCGTCGGCGTTTTCCTGCTCCCAGCCCAGCGACAGCGGTCGGCCGTTCATCAGCACCAGCACCAGCGGCTTGCCGGTGGCCTTCAGTGCCTTCAGCAGCCGCCGCTGGCTGGCCGGGATGCGCAGGTCGGTGCGACTGGAGGCCTCGTGGGCCATGCCCTGCGATTCGCCGACCACGGCGACCACCAGGTCGGCGTCGCGCGCGGTGCGCAAGGCCTCCTCGAGCATCGCCTCGGCGGAGCGCGGATCGACCTCGACTTCCGGGTTGTAGCTGTTCAGGTAGTCGAGGATCGCCTGGTCGCCACTGACGTTGGCACCCTTGGCGTAGAGCAGGGTGGCACGCTCGCCGACGGCATTGGCCAGGCCCTGGTAGACGGTTACCGCCTGGCGTGGCACGCCGGCTGCCGACCAACTGCCGATGACGTCGCGCTGGCTCTTGGCCAGGGGGCCGATCACGGCGATCCGCCCCTGTTTCTTCAGCGGCAGCAGACCGTCGCGGTTCTTCAGCAGGACCAGTCCTTCGCGAGCCACCTCGCGGGCGGCCTGGCGGTGCAGGCGGCTCTCGGCGTTGGTGTCGAACGGCGGGTCGTCCGGCTTGCCCAGGCGCCGGTAGGGATCGGCGAACAGGCCGAGGTCGTACTTCGCCGCCAGCACGTCGCGGCAGGCGCGATCGATGTCGGCCTGGTCGATCTCGCCGGCCGCCAGTAGCTTCGGCAGCCAGGTCGAGTAGAGATCGTCGTTCATGTTCATGTCGACACCGGCCTGGATCGCCAGGCGCGTGGCGTCCCGCTCGTTGCCGGCGAGGCCGTGCTTGATCAGTTCCTTCACCGCGCCATGGTCGCTGATGGTCAGCCCCTTGAAGCCCCACTGCTGGCGCAGCAGGTCGGTCAGCAGCCAGCGGTTGGCGGTGGCGGGCACGCCGTTGATGGTGTTCAGCGAGACCATCACCGCGCCGGCGCCGGCGTCCACCGCGGCCTTGTAGGGCGGCAGGTAGTCCTGGAACATGCGCGGCAGGCTCATGTCCACGGTGTTGTAGTCGCGGCCGCCTTCGGCCGCGCCGTACAGGGCGAAGTGCTTGACCGCCGCCATGATGCTGTCCGGGGCGGCCAGGTTGGAGCCCTGGTAGGCACGGACCATCACGCCGGACAGCAGCGAGGTCAGGTAGGTATCTTCGCCGAAGCCTTCCGAGACCCGCCCCCAGCGCGCGTCGCGGGTGATGTCGACCATCGGCGAGAAGCTCATGTCGAGCCCGTCGGCGCTGGCTTCGAGGGCGGAGATCCGCGCGCTGCGGGCGACCACCTCGGGGTCCCAGCTGGCGGCGAGGCCGAGGCTGATGGGGAAGATGGTGCGGTGGCCGTGGGCCACATCGTAGGCATGGAACAGCGGGATCTTCAGGCGGCTATGGCGGACCTGATCCTGCATGGCGCGAATGTCCGGGCGGGTCACGGTATTGAAGATGGCGCCGACCTTGCCGGCGCGGATGTCCGCCATCAGCGCCTCCTTGGGATGGTCGGCGCCGACGCTGACCAGGCGTAGCTGGCCGATCTTTTCCGCGTTGCTCATGCGAGCCATCAGGCTGGCGATGAAACGCTCCTTGTCGGTAGCCGGTGGATTGCCGGATTCGCCCTGGCCAGCCGCCAGTGCCGGGCTCCCGCTCAGCCCGATGAGAAGCCCCAGTACACACAGCCTGTTCATGCATGTTTTCTCGTTATTGGATAGACGCTCGTCGTGGCGGCGTGACATGTCGCGGCATGCCGCCCGGCGGGCGCGACATAAGGTGTTCGCAGCGCGGGCGGAAGTCAACGAGACGGCGATGGGCGAATCTGCCGGTTCTGACAGGTCCCGTGGCACGCCGCTGGCGGCGCTCAGGCGACGCTGGCGAGCAACTGCTCGGCCGGCATCGGCCTGCCGAGCAGGAAGCCTTGCAGCGAATTGCAGCCGAGGCGGGTCAGGAACTCCTGCTGGGCCTCGGTTTCCACGCCCTCGGCGACGATCTTCAGGTTCAGCGTGCGGCCGAGGGCGACGATCGCCGAGACGATCGCGGCGTCGTCGCTGTCGTGGGCCAGCTCGTTGATGAAGCCACGGTCGATCTTCAGTTCGCTCGCCGGCAGGCGCTTGAGATAGAGCAGGCTGGAGTAGCCGGTGCCGAAGTCGTCGATGGAGATGCCGACGCCCATCGCCGACAACTGCTCGAGGATCACCAGGCTGGCATCGGCATCGCGCATGGCGGTCGATTCGGTCACCTCGAGGATCAGGTGGCTGGGCTCCAGGCTGTGGCGCAGGAGTGCGTTGCGCACCGAGTCGACCAGGCCGGCATGGGCGAACTGCAAGGCCGAAAGGTTCACCGCGATGTTCCACTCCGCATGCCCGCCGTCCAGCCAGAGGCGCATCTGCCGGCAGGCTTCGTCGAGCACCCACTCGCCGATCTGCACGATCAGGCCGGTTTTTTCCGCCAGCGGCAGGAACTGGTCGGGGGGGATCAGTCCGTGTTGCGGATGCTCCCAGCGCAGCAGCGCTTCCACGCCGACCATCGGTCCGTTCGGCGCCAGTACCTTGGGTTGGTAGTGCAAGACCAACTGCCGGCGCTCCAGGGCCTGGCGCAGGTCATGGAGCAGTTGCAACTGTTCCTGGGCGTTGGCGTTCATCGAACTCTCGAAGAAGCAGTAGCCGTTCCGTCCCTGGTCCTTGGCGTGATACATCGCCGCGTCGGCATTGATCATCAGTTCGTGGCGGGTCTGCCCGTCGCCGGGGTAGAGCGCGATGCCGATGCTCGCCGAGATCCGCACCTCGTGGCGGGATATCTGGTACGGCTGGCTGATCCGCTTCACCAGCTTCTCGGCCAGGGTCGCGGCGTCGGCGGGCTCGCGGGCCTCGATCAGCAGGACGAACTCGTCGCCGCCGAGGCGGGCGATGGTGTCCTGGGCGCGGACGTTGGCGCGGATACGCTCGGCGACTTCGATCAGCAACAGGTCGCCGAGGTGATGGCCGTAGGCATCGTTGACCGCCTTGAAGCCGTCCAGGTCCATGAACAGCACGGCGAACCGGCGATCGTCGCGGATCGCCTGCTGGATCGCCTGCTCCAGGCGGTCGTCGAGGAGCATGCGGTTGGGCAGCTTGGTCAGGTTGTCGTGCAGGGCCAACTGGATCAGCTCGCGGTTGGCTCGTGCGAGGGAGGTGGCGAGCACCGAGGTACGTGCCTCCAGGCGCGAGTCCAGCACCGAGACGATCAGGGCGATGGCGATCACCGCCAGGGTGATCACGATGACCAGCACCGCCAGCCAGCCGTTGTCGATGCCTCGGCCGGCGGCGCCGCAGAAGCTGCCCAGGGGGAACTGCGCGGCGGCCATCCCGGTGTAGTGCATGCCGACGATGGCGCAGCCCATCACCAGGGCGGCGCCGGCCCGGACCAGGACGATGCGCCGGCTGCCATGGCGCAGGCGGAAGGCGATCCACAGCGCGGCGCCGGAGGCGATCACCGCGATCAGGATGGAGAGGCCGAGCCACAGCGGGTCGTAGACGATCCCCGGCATCATCAGCAGGGCGGCCATCCCGGTGTAGTGCATGGCGGCGATGCCGCTGCCCATCAGCAGGGCGCCCAGCGCCAGGCGTTGCCAGGGGAGTTCCGCCTGGCACACCAGCCAGAGGGCGAAGGCCGAACTGCCGACGGCCAGTAGCAGCGACAGCAGGGTCAGGCCCAGGTCGTAGCCGAGCGGGATCGGCAGGCTGAAGGCGAGCATGCCGACGAAATGCATCGACCAGATGCCGAAGCCCATGGCGAAAGCGCCGCCGATCAGCCAGGAGAGCGCCTCGCGGCCTTTCGCCAGGGTCACCCGGCCGGCCATGTCGAGAGCGGTGTAGGACGCCAGGATGGCCACAATCAGGGAAAAGGCGACAAGAACCTGGTTGTAGCTGCTGATAAGCATGAAAGCGTCCGAACGGGATAGCGGGAGAGAAGTGGTTGATATCAACCTGATATTATTGCACGAGTCGCTTTCGCCAATGCCATCGGGCAGGACCAACGGTCGCCGGCGCAGGCGGAATCTTGCTCAACGGCCGGGCCTTTTGTACAGCGCTTTGTCTGCCGCCGGTCGCCGCCCGCCGGGGCAGGCGGCGGAAAGCTCGGCAGCGCTGGCAGGTTGACGCTACCCTGAAAGAAGCCATGGTCGTCCGATCCTCCTCTGGCCTGATCACAAAACTCTCATGATCGCCGACGATGGCTTCAGCTGAATGGGGAATCGGTGAATTTTCTGAATGTCTCGACAGGAGGTGCGTCTCATGGAAAAGCCCTTCTCGGATGATGTCAGCGTGAATGTCCTGCGTCGCATGAAAGAAGGCGGCTTCGACTTCGCGCGCATCCATCCCATCGACTTCTTCGCCATCTTTCCCAGTGAGCGGGAGGCCCGCCAGGCAGCGGGCCAGTTTCGCGGCGAGTCGCTCAGGGCCCAGGTCGTCGCTCGCGACGATGGCTCCTGGAACCTGCAGGTCAGCAAGGTGATGTACGCCACCCATGCCGCCATCGGTGCCTTCGAACACGACCTGGAGGAAGTCGTGGTGCCGCTGGGCGGCGTGCTGGACGGGTGGGGCGTGACCCAGGAGGTCACTTCGCTGCGTCCGTGACGGCGGCGGGACCCCGGCCGCGATCCTGGGCCGGGGCTCCTGCGTCGGGCTTTCCTTCCTCGAAGGCTTTCCTTCAGACTGGGGAAGGAGGTAAGCCATGAGCGATATTCTGATCCTGACCCATGCCGAGTTCTGTCCGCCAGGCCATCTGGGTGCCGTGTTGGCGGCGCGCGGCCTGGACTTCCGCGTGATCCGCGCCGACCTCGGCGAACTCGCCGGTCTCGACGCCGAACGCCCGCGAGCGGTGGCGATCATGGGTGGGCCGATGAGCGTCAACGACGACCTGCCCTGGTTGCGCGACGAACTGGCGCTGCTGCGTCGCTTCATCGAGCGGCGCATCCCGCTGATCGGCCATTGCCTCGGCGGCCAGTTGCTGGCCCGCGCCCTGGGCGCGACGGTGCGGCACCAGCCCTACACCGAAATGGGCTGGCAGCCCATGCAGCGGGAAAGCCGCGACAGTCCATGGCTGGCCGGGCTGCCGGAGCGCTTCTCGATCTTCCAGTGGCACGGCGATGCCTTCGACCTGCCGCAGGGCGCCGAGCGCCTGCTGTCCAGCCCGTGGTGCGAGAACCAGGGGTTTTCCTGGGGCGATCACGTACTCGGCCTGCAAGGCCATCCGGAAATGACCGAGGAACTGGTGCGGCGCTGGATCGCCGGCTGGCCGCACCTGCTCGATCCCTCCCAGCCCAGCCAGCAATCCGCCGAGGACATGCTGGCCGGGTTGCCTGCCAAGGTTGCCGGGCTGAATCGGGTGGCCGAGGGTTTCTACCGTCATTGGCTGTCGCTGATCGATTGACCTTCCCGGCCGCGGGCGCCTCCCTGGCACTACCGCCGGTCCGCTTTATCGCTCGTTCGAGCGAGACGGCTGTCTGCATGGAAGGGAGGGGAGAAGCCGTCTCCCTTCCGGGTCTGTTCTAGACTTATCGGTCCCACAGGTCGCTTCGCGATCGGCAGGTCGATGCCGGTCCGTGGCCGCGGGGCGCGCATGCCGTCGAACGGGGCGCCCTTCCTCTCCCTGTGGGCAGGATGCACCAGACTGGGGCGAACCCGCCGCGCCGACCCTGCGAATCGCCGACGAGTCGTGATCCGCGCGCTGGCACGGGCTTTGCGAGTTCCCCATCGTTCGTGACGACAAGGAGTCCGGCATGGCACGCATGTTTTACGACGAGATGCACGATGCTGGCGGCGAATGCCGCTCGCATTATCGGGAATTCGCTCGCTGGCTGGCCGACACCCCTGAAGAGCAATTGCTGCAACGCCGGCGCGAAGCCGACCTGCTGTTCCACCGCGCCGGCATCACCTTCACCCTGTACGGCGACGAGCAGGGCACCGAGCGCCTGATCCCCTTCGACACCATCCCGCGCAGCATTCCCGCGGCGGAGTGGGCGCACATCGAGGCCGGCTGCATCCAGCGCGTCCAGGCGCTGAACCTGTTCCTCGCCGATCTCTACCACGAACAGCGCATCCTCAAGGCCGGTGTGATTCCTGCCGAGCAGGTCCTGGCCAACGACCAGTACCAACTGGCGATGCAGGGACTGGACCTGCCGGGCAACGTCTACGCGCACATTGCCGGGGTCGACCTGGTCCGCGACGGCAGCGGCAACTACTACGTGCTGGAGGACAACCTGCGCACGCCCAGCGGTGTTTCCTACATGCTGGAAAACCGCAAGATGATGATGCGCCTGTTCCCCGAGCTGTTCGTCCGCCAGCGCGTGGCGCCGATCGACCACTACCCGGACCTGTTGCTCGACACCCTCAAGCGGGCCAGTGACGTCGAATCGCCGAGCGTGGTGGTATTGACGCCGGGACGTTTCAACAGCGCCTACTTCGAACACGCCTTCCTCGCCCGCGAGATGGGCGTGGAACTGGTCGAAGGCGCCGATCTGTTCGTCCGCGACGAGCGGGTCTACATGCGCACGACGGCCGGACCGCAACCGGTGGACGTGATCTACCGAAGGATCGACGACGCCTTCCTCGACCCGCTGGCGTTCAACCCGGATTCGCTGCTCGGCGTGCCCGGCCTGCTGGCCGCCTACCGGGCCGGCAACCTGGTGCTGGCCAACGCGATCGGTACCGGGGTGGCCGACGACAAGTCGATCTATCCCTACGTGCCGGACATGATCCGCTTCTACCTCGGCGAAGACCCGCTGCTGCACAACGTGCCGACCTGGCAATGTCGCAAGCCGAAGGAACTGGCGCACGTCCTGGCGCACCTGCCGGAGCTGGTGGTGAAGGAGACCCAGGGTTCCGGCGGCTACGGCATGCTGGTCGGACCGGCGGCCAGCCGGGAGGAAATCGAGCTGTTCCGCGAGCGCCTGAAGGCTCGCCCGGAGGCCTATATCGCGCAACCGACGCTGTCCCTGTCGACCTGTCCGACTTTCGTCGAGAGCGGCGTCGCGCCGCGCCATATCGACCTGCGGCCGTTCGTCCTGTCTGCGCCGGATCGGGTTCGCCTGGTGCCTGGCGGGCTGACCCGGGTGGCGTTGCGCGAAGGCTCGCTGGTGGTCAATTCGTCCCAGGGCGGCGGCACCAAGGACACCTGGGTGGTGGAGGAATAAGCATGCTCAGCCGGACCGCTTCCGACCTGTACTGGATGTCGCGCTACCTGGAACGCGCGGAGAACCTCGCCCGCATGCTCGACGTCAGCTACTCGCTGTCGCTGTTGCCGCAGGACCGCAACGGCGGCGGCCTGGACGAACTGGCCATGCCGCTGCTGATCACCGGCACCCTCGACGCCTACCTGGAGCGCCACGGCGAACTGGCCGCCGAGCGCCTGCTGAGTTTCTTCGCCCTCGACCCGGACAACCCGGCGAGCATCTACAGCTGCCTGGCCGCAGCGCGCGCCAGTGCCCATGCGGTACGCGGGCGGATCACCCTGGACATGTGGGAGAACATCAACGCCACCTGGCTGGAAATGCGCGGCATCGCCGCCGAGGGCATCCTGCGCTATGGCATCAGTCGTTTCTGCGAATGGGTGAAGGACCGCTCGCACCTGTTCCGCGGCGCGACCTTCGCCACCAGCATGCGCAACGATGCGTTCCGCTTCATCCGTCTCGGAACCTTCATCGAACGCGCCGACAATACCTTGCGCCTGCTCGATGCGCGCTACCAGACCCAGGGCGAAGCGGCGCTCGCCGGGGCGGACGAGGGCACCGCGCGCGGCTACTACCAGTGGAGCGCGCTGCTGCGGGCGCTATCCGCCTTCGAGGGCTACACCGAGCTGTACCGCGCCTCGCCCAACGCGCGCAACATCGCCGAATTGCTGCTGTTGCGCGAGGACGTGCCGCGTTCGCTGCTGTCCTGCATCGAGGAACTGAGCGAGATCCTTTCCGGCCTGCCCGGTGTCAACGGCCGGCCGGCGCAGCGCCTGGCCGCCGAGCTGGAGGCGCGGGTGCGCTACACCGGCATCGATGAGGTGCTGGAGCAGGGCCTGCATACCTGGATCACCGACTACATCCTGCTGGTTCGCCAGTTGGCCAACGCCATTCACAGCTCCTACCTGGAGGCCGCATGAGACTCTCGATCACCCACGACACCACCTATCGCTACGAAGACCGGGTGCGCGCCAGCATCCAGTACCTGCGCCTGACCCCGCAGGACAGCGAGCGCCAGCACGTGGTCGATTGGCGCCTGGACCTGCCGCGCCCGGCGCGGCCGCTGCGCGATCCGTACGGCAACATCCTGCACGTCCTGACCCTGGACGAACCGCATGAGTCGGTCCTGATCGCCGCCCACGGCCTGGTCGAGATCGACGAGGAGCGCGAGGTGGAGCACGATCGCCAGTCGCCGTTGCCGTTCCTGCGCAGCACCCGCCTGACCGGCGCCGATGCCGAGATGCGCGCCTTCGCCGAACGCGCCATGGGCGGCCGCAAGGATCGCGGCGGCCTGCTCGACCTGATGCATGCGCTGCACGAGCATATCCTCTACCAGCCGGGGGCGACCCGCGTCGACAGCACCGCCATCGAGGCCTTCGGCGCACGCGCCGGGGTCTGCCAGGACCATGCCCATGCCTTCCTCGCCTGCATCCGCAGCCAGGGTGTGCCGGGGCGCTATGTCTCCGGCTACCTCTACACCGAGGACGACACGCACCTGGCCAGCCATGCCTGGGCCGAGGCCTGGCTCGGCGACGGCTGGTACAGCTTCGACGTGACCAACCGGCTCGGCCGTCCGGAGCGCCATCTCAAGCTGGCCGTCGGCCTCGACTACCTGGATGCCTGCCCGGTGCGCGGCTTGCGCCGTGGCGGCGGTTGCGAGCAGATGCATGCGCGGGTGCTGGTCAGCGCGCCGCTGCTGCAGGTGCAGCAACAGTGACGATCCATTGCGCGCCTGGCGTTATCGGCGATTGCCTTTACGCTTGAGGGGCGGGGACGGACGGAATAAGGAAGATTCGAGATGACCTACTGTGTCGCGATGCACCTGGCCGACGGCTTGGTGTTCGCCTCCGATTCGCGGACCAACGCCGGGATCGACCATATCGCCACCTTCCGCAAGCTGTTCACCTTCGGCACGCCCGGCGAGCGCCTGCTGGTGGTGCAGACGGCCGGCAACCTGGCGACCTCGCAATCGGTGATCAACCTGCTGCAGCAGCGCATCCGCCGGGACGGCGCCAGCCTGCTCAACGTGCCCTCGGTCTACGACGCCACGGCGCTGATCGCCGAGACCACCCGCGAGGTGATGGCCCGCGACGGCGGCAATCTGGCCGGCAATACCGACCTGAGCTGCTCCTTCCTGGTCGGCGGGCAGATCGCCGGCGGACCGCCGGCGCTGTACAGCATCTACCCCCAGGGCAACTTCATCCAGGCCACGCCGGACACGCCTTTCCTGCAACTGGGCGAAAGCAAGTACGGCAAGCCGATCCTCGACCGCAACCTGACTTTCGACACGCCGCTGGAGCAGGCCCTGCGCTGCGCGCTGGTGTCGTTCGACTCGACGATCCGCAGCAACCTCTCGGTGGGCATGCCGCTGGACCTGCTGGTCTACCACCGCGACAGCCTGATCCTGCCGGAGGGCTACCGGGTCACCGAGGACGACGCCTATTTCAGCGCCATCCGCCGCCAGTGGAGCGCCGGCCTGCACGACTTGCTGGAGCGCCTGCCGTCGCCGCCCTCGGCGTACAACATCTGACGCCGCTTCAGCCGGCCGCGCCCGCTTTGCGGCCGGCCATGTGGCGCAGGTAGCCGATCAGCTGGCGCAATTCCTGGTCGTCGATCACCCGTTCCGGGAACGCCGGCATCTTCGCCTGTGGCCATTGCCGCAGCGCCTGCGGGTCGCGGATGTAGCGGGCGAGGAATTGCGGCTGGAAGTACTCGGTGGGGTTGTACGGCAGGTTCAGGTCCGGGCCGAACTGGGCGTCGCCGGCACCGTTGAGACGGTGGCAGGCCAGGCAGTTCTTCTGGAACACGGCGAAGCCGGCGCGCACTTCCGCGCTGGCGTCGGCGGCCGGCAGCAGGGCCGGGAAGCGTTCGGCCAGAGGGGGCTGATAGCGGATGCGGACGACCTGGAAGGGCCATTGCTCCGGACCGATGCGTTTTTCCTCGGGTTTGCTCCAGACCAGATAGAACGGCCCGGCGGACGGCTTGCCGGCTCCCAACGGCGGCCAGGGGCGCTGCGGATCCTCTATCGCCAGCCAGGCTTGCGAGCCCTGTTCGGCGAGCAGCGGGGCGGCCGGCAACTCGGCGGCGAAGCCATCGCTGGCCACGGCCTGCAAATGGTCTTCGGGATGCACGCCTTTCAACAAGGCCGCCAGTGGCACGGCGCGGTAGCGCATGTTCCGGCGGTAGGCGACGTCGGCCGGGATGTCCAGGTCGCGGGCCTGCGGATGCCTGAGCAGTTCTTCGCTGCTCCAGGTCTGCGTGCCCCCCGGCAGTTCCAGGCGGAGCTCGGCGGCCCAGGCGGCAGCCACAGGGAAGAGCAGGGCACCTAGCAACGCCAGGCGCGGGAAAGTGACAGGCATGCGGGTTCCTCGTGCATCCGCCGGTTATGACATGGAGCGAGAGATTGGCACGGAACGGGGGCCTCGCGGTAGCATGCGGGCCATTGCATAGCTGGCTAACCAAGGGGTTCCCGTGCTCGCCGAGTTGTTCGCCGTGATGGCGCCCGTGCTGTTCGGCGCCGGTGTCGGTTATGTCTGGGTCCGTCTCGGACACGCCTATCCGACCGAGTTCGTTTCGCGCATCGTGTTCAACATCGGTTCGCCATGCCT
The DNA here is from genome assembly GCF_001813645.1 of Pseudomonas sp. HMSC063H08. Classification (NCBI taxonomy): domain Bacteria; kingdom Pseudomonadati; phylum Pseudomonadota; class Gammaproteobacteria; order Pseudomonadales; family Pseudomonadaceae; genus Pseudomonas; species Pseudomonas sp. HMSC063H08. Next base: position 137,833 of record NZ_KV813469.1, on the reverse strand, counting down.
GATCCTCGCCACCCTGGCGCATACCCGGGTGGACCTGCATAGCTTCGGCCGGATGGCCCTGGCCAGCGCGCTGATCTGCGTCTGCATGGCTGCGCTGGGCTGGGCGGCGGCGCGCCTCGGGCGCCAGGAGTGGCAGGTGCTGGTGCCGGCCTACAGCTTCCCGAATGTCGGCAACATGGGCCTGCCGGTGTGCCTGTATGCGTTCGGCGAGGCGGGGATGACCCTGGCGGTGGCGTTCTACCTGATCATGTCGATCGGCAACTTCAGCCTCGGCGTGTTCTGGATGAGCGGCGAGCGCTCCTGGCGCTCGCTGCTGGGCAATCCGATCCTGCTCAGCGTGCTGCTGGCCTTGTTGTTGATGGGGCTCGACCTGCAACTGCCGCGCTGGATGGCGAATACCGTCGACCTGATGGCCGGGCTGACCATTCCGCTGATGCTGATCACCCTCGGCGTGTCCCTGGCCAGCATCCGTCCGCGGCAACTGGGCAATGGCTTCTTCTATGGCGGCCTGCGTCTTCTGCTGGGGGCGCTGGTGGGCTGGTCGGTGGCGCTGGCGTTGCAATTGCCGCCGCTGGCGCAGGGGGTGCTGGTGGTGCAATCGTCGATGCCGGTGGCGGTGTTCAACTATCTCTACGCCTTGCGCGGCAATCGTTCGCCGGATCAGGTCGCCAGCCTGGTGCTGTGTTCGACCTTGCTGTCGTTCGCCTTCATTCCGCTGCTGCTGATCTGGTGGCTGCCTGCGCTGCGCTGACCGCGAGGCGGTGCGCAGCGTGCAGGCAGCAGGGTGCCCTAGCGGATCAGACTGTTAAGGTTGGGAAGGATCAGGATGACTGTGGTGGCGAAGACGATGAGGCTCGCTTGCCGCCATCTTTTTGGCTGCTCGTTCAACATGGCCTGTCTGCCTTTCTTGTTGTCGGGTGGCTGCCTGCTCCGCGCTACGGCCCGGCGGAACGGCTTGCCACGCAGTGGCGTACTCTTCGGTCGGCCCGGCATCCCCGGCGTCGACCTCCCTTTCGAACGCTTGCATGAATCAGTCTAAGCCCCGGCCTGCGCGGGCTTAGACCACTTGGATACAAGCTGCTCCGGTCTAGACATATTCCCTCTATATGACAGCGTGGTGACGGCTCTGGCGTGCGTCTCGACCGTTCGTCCGGTGTCCGGGTTTCCGGTCGAAAGATGGCATGGTGCTATCTTCCCGGCGTTGCAGGCTGAGCTGGGCGGTCAATCAGCCTGAGCGGTTCGGTCATTGTCCCGCCGGCGAGCCTGTTTAAGGTAGGCGGAGGCCCGCTCGGCCGGACGAGAACAGGATAAGAGAGACCGCCATGACCGACGCATTCATTTACGACGCCGTGCGTACTCCCCGCGGCAAGGGCAAGAAGGATGGCGCGCTGCACAGCGTCAAGCCGGTGAACCTGATGGCCGGGCTGTTGCGCGCGGTCCAGCGGCGCAACGACCTGGATACCGCCCAGGTCGACGATATCGTGCTCGGCTGCGTGACGCCGGTGGGCGACCAGGGCGCCGATATCGCCAAGACCGCGGCGCTGGTGGCCGACTGGGACGAACAGGTTGCCGGCGTGCAGATCAACCGTTTCTGCGCCTCCGGCCTGGAGGCGGTGAACCTGGGGGCGATGAAGGTACGCTCCGGTTTCGAGGACCTGGTCCTGGTCGGCGGCGTCGAGTCCATGTCACGCGTGCCGATGGGCTCCGACGGCGGCGCCTGGGCACTGGATCCGGAAACCAACCTGCACACCAGCTTCGTCCCGCAAGGGATCGGCGCCGACCTGATCGCCACCCTGGAAGGCTTCAGTCGCGCCGATGTCGATGCCTTCGCCCTGCGCTCCCAGCAGAAGGCCGCCAAGGCCCGCGCCGAAGGGCTGTTCGGCAAGTCGCTGGTGCCGGTCGCCGACCAGAACGGCATCGTCCTGCTCGACCACGATGAGTTCATTCGCGCCGACTCCACCCTGGAAGGGCTCGCCGCGCTCAAGCCGAGTTTCGAGATGATGGGGCAGATGGGCTTCGACGCCACCGCGCTGCGCAAGTACAGCCAGGTCGAGCGCATCGAGCACGTGCATACGCCGGGCAACAGCTCGGGGATCGTCGACGGCGCCAGCGCCATGCTCATCGGCTCCGAGGCCAAGGGCCGCGAACTGGGCCTGAAGGCGCGGGCGCGGATCGTCGCTACCGCGGTGACCTCCACCGACCCCACCATCATGCTTACCGGCCCCGCGCCGGCGACCCGCAAGGCCCTGGCCAAGGCCGGCCTGAAGGTGGAAGACATCGATCTGTTCGAAGTCAACGAGGCGTTCGCTTCGGTGGTGATGAAATTCATGAAGGACATGGGCGTGGCGGAAAGCAAGGTCAACGTCAACGGCGGCGCCATCGCCATGGGCCACCCGCTCGGCGCCACCGGCTGCATCATCCTCGGCACGCTGCTCGACGAACTGGAGCGGCGCAACCTGCGCTACGGCCTGGCCACCCTCTGCGTAGGTGGCGGCATGGGCATCGCCACCATCATCGAGCGCGTGTGAAGGGAGAACCGGAATGACTGACGCTATCCGTTACGAAAAAGGCCAGGACAACGTCGTCGTCCTGACCATGGACATGCCCGGGCAGAGCGCCAACACCATGAACGGTGTCTACCGCGAGGCGATGGCGAAGACCATCGCGCGGCTGGAGGCGGAGAAAGAGGGGATCGCCGGCGTGGTGCTGACCTCGGCGAAGAAGACCTTCTTCGCCGGCGGCGATCTCAACGAGCTGATCAAGGTCACCAAGGCCGACGCCCCGGCCTTCTACCAGGGCATCCTCGAACTCAAGGGCCAACTGCGGCGCCTGGAGACCCTCGGCAAGCCGGTGGTCGCCGCGATCAACGGCGCTGCGCTGGGCGGCGGCTGGGAGATCTGCCTGGCCTGCCACCACCGCATCGCCCTGGACAATCCCAGCGTGCAGCTCGGCCTGCCGGAGGTGACTCTCGGCCTGTTGCCGGGCGGCGGCGGGATCGTGCGCATGGTGCGACTGCTTGGCCTGGAGAAAGCCCTGCCGTACCTCGCCGAAGGCAAGAAGGTGCGTCCGGCGGAAGCGCTCAAGGCCGGGCTGATCCACGAACTGGCCGACAGCCCCGAGGAAATGCTGGAGAAGGCCCGCGCCTGGATCCTCGCCAACCCGGCGGCGAAGCAGCCCTGGGACAGCGCCGGCTACAAGATTCCCGGCGGTACGCCTGCCAGTCCCAACGTGGCGCAGATGCTGGCCATCGCACCGTCGGTGCTGCGCGACAAGACCAAGGGTTGCTTCCCGGCGCCCGAGAAGATCATGTGCGCGGCGGTGGAGGGCGCCCAGGTCGATTTCGACACCGCGCAACTGATCGAGGCGCGCTATTTCACCGAGCTGACCACCGGCCAGGTGGCGAAGAACATGATCGGCACCTTCTGGTTCCAGCTCAACGAGATCAACGCCGGCAAGTCGCGGCCGCAGGGGTATCCGGTGCGGGCGACGAAAAAGGTCGGCGTGCTCGGCGCCGGGATGATGGGCGCGGGCATCGCCTACGTATCGGCGGCGGCCGGCATCGAGGTGGTGCTCAAGGACGTCTCGCTGGAAGCGGCGGAGAAGGGCAAGGCTTATTCGGCCAGGCTGCTGGACAAGAAGGTTGCGCGCGGGCACCTGTCCGCCGAGAAGCGCGACGCCTTCCTCGCGCGGATCGTGCCGAGCGTCAGCGAAGCCGACTTCGAAGGCTGCGACCTGATCATCGAGGCGGTCTTCGAGGACCGCGCGCTGAAAGGCAAGGTCACCGCCGAGGCCGAGAAGCATGCCCTGGCCGATGCGGTGGTGGCGTCCAATACCTCGACCCTGCCGATCACCGGGCTGGCCCAGGCGGTGGCGCGGCCGGAGAAGTTCATCGGCCTGCACTTCTTCAGCCCGGTGGACAAGATGCCGCTGGTGGAGATCATCCGCGGCGAAAAGACCAGCGACGAAACCCTGGCACGCGGTTTCGACTACGTGCTGCAGATCAAGAAAACGCCGATCGTGGTCAACGACAGCCGCGGCTTCTTCACCTCGCGGGTATTCGGCACCTTCACCAACGAAGGCATCGCCATGCTCGGCGAAGGCGTGAGCGCCGCGATGATCGACAACCAGGCGCGCCAGGCCGGTATGCCGGTGGGGCCGCTGGCGATTTCCGACGAAGTCTCGCTGAGCCTGATGACCCACATCCGCAACCAGACCGCCCGTGACCTCGAGGCCGAGGGCAAGGCTCTGCCGACGCACCCCGCGTTCGCCGTGATCGACCTGATGGTCAATGAGTACAAACGCCCGGGCAAGGCGGCCGGCGCCGGCTTCTACGACTACCCGGCGAACGGCAGGAAACATCTCTGGGCGGAACTCAAGAGCCGCTTCGAGAAGCCCGATGCGCAAATATCCGCCGAGGACGTACGCGACCGCCTGCTGTTCATCCAGGCCATCGAGACCGTGCGTTGCGTGGAGGAGGGGGTATTGCACTCCACCGCCGACGCGAACATCGGCTCGATCTTCGGTATCGGTTTCGCCGCCTGGAGCGGGGGCGCCTTGCAGTTCATCAACCAGTACGGCCTGAAGGACTTCATCGCCCGCGCCCAATACCTGGTCGAACAGTACGGCGAGCGCTTCGAGCCACCGGCGCTGTTGCTGGAGAAGGCGGCGAAGGGCGAGCTGTTCTGAGTCCTGACGTCGCATGGAGAGCCGGCCTTCGGGCCGGCTTTCTCGTAGTCGCGTACCGCGGCGGATGACGCCACCCCGGTATCCCCTGGTTCTTGCCAGCCAGGCCGCCACGGGTAGGGCGAATAGCGCCATGGGCGCTATCCGCCGATATGCCGAGGTTTGGCGCATAACCGCGATGCGGTTATGCGCCCTACGCCGTGCGTCGGTACGGGCCAGCCTCCAGGCTGCCACGGGCGCTTCCGCCGATGTGCCTACGCGGGACCTGGGTGTTCCTCGCCGGGGTAGCGCAGCAGGTCGATCACGGCGCTCAACGCCGCCGGGTGGTTGCGGCGGTTCGGATAATAGAGATGGAAACCGGGAAAGGGGGCGCACCAATCCGCCAGGACCCGTTCCAGGCGGCCGGCGGCGAGGTGCTCGGCGACTTCCTCCTCGATGGCGAAGGCAATCCCGACATCGGCCAGCGCCGCCTGTAGCATCAGGCGCGGGTCGTCGAGGACCAGCGGTCCGCTCACGGCCACCGAAAGCGCTTTCGTGCCCTTGCTGAATTGCCATTTGTACAGCTCTCCGGAAGACACCTTGCGCCAGCCGATGCAACGGTGGCCGAGCAATTCCTCCGGGCTACCCGGCCTGCCTTGCCGTCGGAAGTAGGCCGGGGTCGCGACGATGGCCAAGCGCAGGTCCGGGCCGACCCGCACGGCGCGCATGCCGTGCTGGAGGTCTTCGCCGAGGCGGATGCCGGCGTCGAAACCGGCTTCGACGATATTGGCGAAACCCTCGTCCGCCACCACTTCCAGGGTGATGCCGGGATAGTCGCGGGCCAGTTCGCCGAAACGTGGCGCGAGGACGAGACCGATGGCGTTTCGCGGTGCGTTGATTCGTACCAGGCCGTGAGGCGTTTCGCGAAAGCGGTTAAGGCTGTCCAGCGCGGCGGCGATGTCTTCGAACGCCGGGTCCAGGTGTGCCAGCAGGTGCTCGCCGGCCTCGGTCGGCGAGACGTTGCGAGTGGTGCGGTTGAGCAGGCGGATGCCGAGCTGGGTTTCCAGTTCGCGCAGGGTGTGGCTGAGCGTCGGCGGGGTTACGCCGAGGGTGGCGGCGGCGCGGCGGAAACTGCGTTCGCGAGCGATGGCGACGAAGGCGGCGAGACCGGCGAGATCGGGCTTCTTCATTGGATTATTAAAATAACTCGATCAATGAAAGAGATTTTTCCAGGATAGTTAGCTATTCGGCAGCAATATAGCATCGTCGGGAAACCTGGCTCATGAACAGGGTGGGGCCGGGGAAACCGCTCTTTTCAGAGCCTTCCAACGAGGTCGTACGATGCAGCATGTCCGTCTTGGCAATAGCGGCCTGAAAGTCTCCCGACTCTGCCTGGGGTGCATGACCTATGGCGATCCGGCGTGGCGTCCGTGGGTGCTGGACGAGGAACGGGCGCGTCCGTTCATTCGCGAGGCGCTGGAAGCCGGGATCGACTTCTTCGACAGTGCCGATATCTATTCCACCGGCGAGAGCGAGCGGATCCTCGGGCGCGCGCTCAGGGACTTCGCGCAGCGCGAGGACCTGGTAATCGCCACCAAGGCGTTCTTTCCCATGAGCGACAGGCCCAACGCCTGCGGCTTGTCGCGCAAGCACCTGCTTGCCAGCGTGGATGCCTCGCTGCGGCGGTTGGGTACGGACTACCTGGATCTCTTCGTGATCCATCGCTTCGATCCGGAAACCCCGATCGAGGAAACCTGCGAAACCCTCGACAGCCTGGTGCGCGTCGGCAAGGTCCGTTACCTCGGCGCCTCGTCGATGCCGGCCTGGCGCTTCATGAAGATGCTTGCCTTCCAGCGCCACCACGGCCTGGCGCAATTCATCTCGATGCAGAGCCAGTACAACCTGATCGTTCGCGAGGACGAGGAGGACCTCGTGCCGCTGTGCCGGGAAGAGGGGATCGCGTTGACGCCCTGGTCGCCGCTGGCGCGTGGGCTGCTGGCCGGAGCGCGAAGCGCCGGCACGCTGCGGACCCGGACGGACGAACAGGCCCCGCGCTGGTACGGCGGCAGGGAGGAAGTCGAGTCGACCCTCGGCGCGTTGGAGAAAATCGCCGCAGCCCGCGGGCTTCCACCGGCGCAACTCGCCCTGGCCTGGCTGCTTGGCCGGAACGGTGTCGCGGCGCCGATCGTCGGCCTGTCCAGGCCGCATCACCTCAAGGATGCCCTCGCGGCGCTGACGCTGGACCTCGCCGAAGAGGAGTGCGCCACGCTGGAGGCGCCGCTCACGGCGCGCGCCCGGACCCCGCGCTGGTAGGGCGCACATCGACGGAGAAAGCATGATGAGACGACAGGCTTCCGTGTTGCTGCTGGTATCCATGGTATCGGCGACCGTCTTGCCGGTTTTCGCCCGTGCGCCGGGCGAGCGCGAGCCGTCCTGCGCCGCGACGAGCATCGTCCTGCCAGCGGGGGCCCGGTATCCCAACGGCATCGCCCATGCCGCCGATGGAACGCTGTACGTCGGTCTGGTCACCAGCGGGCGCATCCTGCGTAAGCCTCCCGGGGGCGAGTGGGAAACCTTCTTCACCGGCAGCCCGGCGATCTTCGCTGCCACCGCGCTGCGGCTGGACGAGCCGCGTGGCCTGCTCTGGGGCAATTCGCCGGACTTCCTACCCGCTGGCCGGCGCCGGCCGCATGGGGTGTTCGCCCTGGATCTCGCGAGCGGTGCCGTGCGCCGATATCTGACCCTGCCCGGCGACGGGATGGGTAACGATCTCGCGGTGGCGCCCGACGGAACGGTCTACCTGAGCGAAACCCGGGATGGCAGCCTGATGCGGCTGCGGCCCGGGGAACCGGCGTTCCAGGTGTTGCTGCGCGACAGCCGCCTGGCCGGCCCCGGCGGGCTGGGCGCGGCGGGCATCGTCCGGGTGGACGACGACACCCTGCTGGTCGGCAACTTCGGTAGCGGGGCGATCCATGTCGTCGAAGGGGTCGCCACGCGTCCGCGGCTGCGCGAGATGGAGCTGCCCCGAACGCTGGAGAATCCGGATGGCATGGCGCTGGCTCCGGACGGCTCGCTGATCGTGCTGGAGAACGCCATCCGCAGCGGCGCCGGCAAGGTGCTGCGGATCGCCGAGCCCCTCGCTCCAGGGCGGCGCGGCATCGAAGTGATACGCGAGGGCCTGGAGTCGCCGGTCAACCTGACCGTCACCGGACAGGGCTGCGCCTATGTCAGCGAGTCACGCATTCGCCACCGCCTGTTGCCGGGGCGCGAGGGCGAGGTGCCGGCGCATTTCCTGATCCATCGGCTACCCCTGGATGCGGCCGGGGGCCGTTGATCGGCCGCTCAGGCGTTGGCGAAACGGCCTTCCAGATAGGCGATGATCTCGCTGGATTCGTACATCCAGCGCACCTGGCCGTTTTCCTCGATGCGCAGGCACGGCACCTTGACCTTGCCGCCGCCTTCCAGCAACGCCTGGCGGGCCTGCGGATCGTTCATGGCGTCCTTGAGTTGCATCGGCAGGTTCAGCCGGTGCATGGCGCGGCGTGTCTTCACGCAGAACGGACAGGCGCGGAACTGGTAGAGCGACAGGTTCCGCAGCGCCCGCTCGACCTCGGCCTGAGCCTCGGCGCTGCGCTGCAGCTTGCGGGGGCGGCTGACGAAGTCGGCGAGGATAATCGCCTGACCCAGTCCGTTACGTACTGCCTTGAGCAACATGGCGTGTGCCTCGCGGGAAAACCGCCAGTTTACGTGGCGGTTCCGGGCATGGGGAGTCCTTCCGTCTCCTGTGCAGATTTCTTTACGGCTGGGCGTCTCGGGAATCTTTCTGCCGGCTGCTTGTTTTTTGGCGAATCGTCCGGATATTCCTTTCGAGGCCAGGGCGACGGTTCCCTTGCCCGCGCTCCTGTGTTAATTAAATCAAACGAAAACGACAATAACCCCACTTCTTCAGAGAGTCTTTATGTCGCTCCGCATCTGTATCCTGGAAACCGATATCCTTCGTCCCGAGCTGATCGAGCGCTACGAAGGCTACGGCCGGATGTTCCAGCAACTGTTCGCCAAGCAACCGATCGCCGCCGAATTCGTCATCTACAACGTGGTGGAGGGGCGCTATCCGGCGGACGACGAGCGCTTCGACGCCTACCTGGTGACCGGCAGCAAGGCCGACTCCTTCGGTCCCGACCCGTGGATCCAGATCCTGAAGACCTTCCTCCTGGACCGCTACGAGCGCGGCGACAAGCTCCTCGGCGTGTGTTTCGGCCACCAGTTGCTGGCCCTGCTGCTCGGTGGCAAGGCCGAGCGCGCCAGCCAGGGCTGGGGCATGGGCATCCACCAGTACCAGTTGAACGAACGGGCCGACTGGATGAGCCCGGCGCTGCCGGACCTGACCCTGTTGATCAGCCACCAGGACCAGGTCACCCGGCTGCCGGAAAACGCGCGGGTGATCGCTTCCAGCGACTTCTGTCCCTATGCCGCCTACGCCATCGGCGACCAGGTGCTGTGCTTCCAGGGGCATCCCGAGTTCGTCCACGACTATTCCCGCGAACTGCTCGAACTGCGCCAGCAGCACCTGGGTGAGGAACTCTATCGCAAGGGGGTCGATAGCCTGGCGAGGGATCACCAGGGCACCGTCGTCGCCGAATGGATGATGCGTTTCGTCGCGCGCCAGCCGACCGGCGCCTGAGCCGGCCCCGCGCCATGCGAGCGCCGCCAGCCTCCCGGGGTTGGCGGCGTTTTCGTTTCAGGCCGGGCAGTCGAGGATGAAGCGCTCCGGGATCCAGCGCTGCGGGCGTGCCGGCGGGGTGCCGCTCTGCAGCTTCAGCGCCAGGTTGGCCGCCAGCGCGCGGACCATCGCCTGGTTGCATTCGATGGTGCGCGCCAGTGCGCCTGCCGAGCCTTGGGCGAGGCCGAGTAGCGAGTAGCCATTGGTCAATATCGCCAGGGCGGCGACGATCCAGAATTTCCGTGTTTGCCTTCTCATGCTGTTTCCCGGGAAAGAAGCCGGCGTTCAACCGGCGCGTCGACTGTTCAACCCCGAGAGCAGGCCTGGCAGGGCCTGGCCGATCTGGTTGGAGAAGGTCGTGGCGGTGTCGTTGTCCGGTGTGGCGTTCCTGGCGCTTTCGGCGCCGGCGACGAGGCTCAGCACGACCAGCATGAGGATGGCGTACAGACCCAGGGTGGCCAGGGCGGTGTTGCGGGCGTAATGGCGTGGGCTGCGACGTTTCATGGCGGCTTCCGTGATCGATACCTCGGATGGGCATAGGATCGCGGAGAAGAATTCGATTGGATAACGAATTGTCGCGCTATTAACTATCGACAGAAATGATGCTTTGGCCGAACGACCGGTACGGGTTGCGGGGCCCGGGTTCGGGCCCGATGGATCAGGACGAAGTCGGCGCGAGCAGGCGATCGACCACCTGCCGGGCTCGCTCGAAGGAGGGGTAGCCGCTGCGCGCGACCGGCAGCTCGGCGTAGGCCTGGCGATAGGTCTCGGCCTTGGGAATATCGGCGCGCGGCAACAGGAAGGGCTCGGCGTAGATCTTGTAGAGCATCGCGTTGGCCAGCGGGTAGCGTCGCTCGGCGGAACGTTCGAGGAGGCGGGTGATGCGCTCGCAATCGCTGGCCTGGCCGTCGCGGCGAGCGATCAGCACGGCCTGGTAGAAGTCCGCCTCGCCGCTGCGGTCGTCGCGCGCCGCGCGCTCCAGCAGGGCCTGGGCCAGCGGCAGGCGATCGCGGTCGTTGGCGACGATGATCAGTTTCGCCTGCAGCATGTCGTTCTCGTACAGCAGTTTTTCCCTGTCGCTGTCCTGGCGGCAGGTGGCGCAGCTTGCCAACAGCGGGAACAGGCAAAGTGCAATCCATTTCGGCATGGCGGTTGTTTCCTTGTCATGGATGAGACGGCACGAGGCTGGAATCCAATGGAGAGGCGAGGCGCCTCCAAGGTTCCCTCGCATGCAGTCTAGTCGGCCCGTAGCGGATGGGACCGGCCGTTCTTGATACGCATCAACTGGCGCCGGCGGGCAAGGCGTACGGTGAAAGATGCAGGGCGGCGCACGAAGCGCCTGTCCCGAAGCCAAGAAGGAAACGCTCATGATTCGTGAAGTTGAAGGTGACATTCTGCTTTCCGGGGCCCAGGTGATCGCCCACGGCATCGCGCCCCAGGACCATTTCGACAGCGGCCTGGCCCTCGCCTTGCGCGAACGCTGGCCGTCGATGGTTCGCGACTACCGGCATGCCGCCCATGCCAGGGCGCCCGAGCCGGGCGGCATCTGGGTCTGGGCCGGGGTCGACGAGCAGGGCAAGACCCAGTGCATCGTCAACCTGATCACCCAGGGCATGCTGCACAGCGGTCGTAGCGCCAAGCCGGGCAAGGCGAGCCTGGAGGATGTCGGCCATGCCCTGCGCGAGCTGGCCCGCTATGTGCGCAGCGAAGGGGTGAGCAGCCTGGCTCTGCCCTGCGTGGCGACGGGAGTGGGCGGGCTGGACTGGTCCGAGGTCAAGCCGCTGGTGGTTCGCCACCTGGGCGACCTGGAGATCCCGGTGATTCTCTACGAGGTCTATCGCAAGGGCGTGGCGGCCGAGGAAAAGCTGGCCTGAACGAAAAGCCCGGCGTGAGCCGGGCTTTTCAGGGTTGCGGGGAAAAGAAAAACGTTCCTGGCAGGCGGCGTTCAACCCTGCGCATCGGTGTCGCTCGCGGTTGGCGCCGTGGCCTGTTGCTGCTGGGCCTGCTCGATGGCGTGCTGGTTCAGTTGGACCATGCGGTTTTCCATCAGGCTGGATTCGTCGGCGAAGCTGGCTTGCACTGCGAGGGTGGTAGCCATGCCGAGGAGAATGGCGGCGAAGACATTGCGTTTCATGATGACCTCCGGTTTTCCTTGGGAATGTCATCAGGATAATTCGTAATAATTTTTTAAAAATAGCAGTTCTGGAGAGTTACCTTTGCGTAATAAGTAATTATTGGGCGCAAAAAAGCCCGGTATCAACCGGGCTTTCGCTGGAGCGGGCCTTAGCCCAGGTGCTTCTTGTCCAGTTCGATCGCCTGGTCGAGGGTTTCCAGCAGTGCCTTGCGCACCTTGAGCTTGGTATTGCGGTGCGCGGTCATGTTGAGTTTCTTCAACTGCTGGGCCGCTGCACGCGCGCTTTCCTGCAACTGGTCGGCGCTGACCAGGGTGTCGAGGAAGCCGGCATCCACCGCAGCGGCCGGACTGAACATCTCGGCATTGATGACCGAGCGGGTGAACGCCGACTTGCGCAGGCGATCGCGGGCCAGTTCGATGCCGACATGGTGCATGGTCATGCCGATGGCGACTTCGTTCAGGCCGATCTGGAACGGCCCGTCGACGCCGATCCGGTAGTCGGCCGAGAGCAGCAGGAAGGCGCCCTTGGCTACCGCGTGCCCGGGGCAGGCGACGATCACCGGGTAGGGATGGGAGAGCAGGCGGCGAGCCAGGGTCGAGCCGGCGGCGACCAGGTTGACGGCATTCTCCGGGCCGGAGGTCATGACCTTCAGGTCGTAGCCACCGGAGAGGATGCCCGGCTGGCCGGTGACGATGACCACGGCCTTGTCCTGCAAGGCCTGGTCGAGAGCCTGGTTGAAGGCGTCGATCACCGCCGGGGAGATGGCGTTCACCTTGCCGTTGTTGAGGGTCAGGGTGGCGATGCCGTCTTCGAACTGGTAGCTGATCAACTCGCTCATGGCAGGATTCCTTTTGGTGGAGTGGCGCAGACCTTACTGATGGCCGCCGTCGGCGTAAAGCGCTTTGGCTGACCCGCGGGTCATGCGCGATTGCGCTTGCGCGGCCTCCCGGCCAGGGCTCCAGCGACGCCTGCGCGTTCCTGCCAGAAGAAACGGTTGAGTCTGACCGGGGAAGACAGCAATATGGGCCCTATCGTTAGTCCGGCCTTGCATGCGGTGCAGGCCAGCCGTTTCGAGGATGTCCGCCAGGCGCGATCCGCCACCGGGACGAGAACGGACGAAGGTCTCCGGCGGTCCGCTGGAGGCCGGTACGCGGGGGCTTCCTCGCGAGGAACCTATCAATCAGGCGCGGGTCGGGTTACGAACCCGTTGAGGAGATCCAAAGTGAGCGAGTCCCTGTCCATCCATCATGACGTGGGCGGCCATCAATTCGAGACGACGGTGGATGGCCATCGTGCCTATCTGGCCTATATGGACCTGGGCAAGCAGACGCTGGATATCTACCGGACCTTCGTACCGGATTCGCTGCGTGGTCGCGGTATCGCCGCTGCGTTGACCGAGCACGCCCTGCAGTACGCCGACCGCATGGGCTACAGCGTGATCCCGTCCTGCTCCTACGTGGAGCGTTACATCGAGCGTCGTCAGCGTCAGGCCGATCCGGCCGCCTGAGCAGGCGCGCAATGAAAAACGCCGGGCATCAGCCCGGCGTTTTCGTTTCCGCCTCGCTCAGCCGCGCTGGCGTTTCGGCAGCACGTCCTTGAGCTTGGCGTGCATGCTGCGGATGCTCTTCTCGGTGGTCGCCCAGTCGATGCATGCATCGGTGATGGAGACGCCGTACTGAAGTTGGTCGAGATCCTTCGGAATCGGCTGGCTGCCCCAGCCCAGGTGGCTTTCCACCATCAGGCCGACGATCGAGTTGTTGCCTTCGACGATCTGGTTGCTGACGTTGTCCATCACCAGCGGTTGCAGGGCCGGGTCCTTGTTGGAGTTGGCGTGGCTGCAGTCGACCATGATGTTCAGCGGGATTTTCGCCTTGTTCAGGTCCTGCTCGCAGAGCGCGACGCTGACCGAATCGTAGTTCGGCTTGCCGTTGCCGCCGCGCAACACCACGTGACCGTAGCGGTTGCCCTTGGTGGTGACGATGGATACGCCGCCCTGCTGGTTGATGCCGAGGAAACGATGCGGGCTGGAGACCGACTGCAGGGCATTGATCGCCACGGTCAGGCTGCCATCGGTGCCGTTCTTGAAGCCGACCGCGGAAGACAGGCCGGAGGCCATCTCGCGGTGGGTCTGCGATTCGGTGGTACGGGCGCCGATCGCCGACCAACTGATCAGGTCCTGCAGGTACTGCGGGGAAATCGGGTCGAGCGCTTCGGTGGCGGTGGGCAAGCCTTTCTCGGCGAGGTCGCGGAGCAGTTGGCGGCCGATGTGCAGGCCATCCTGGATCTTGAACGAGTCGTCCAGGTACGGATCGTTGATCAGGCCTTTCCAGCCCACCGTGGTACGCGGCTTCTCGAAGTACACGCGCATCACCAGGAACAGCGTATCCGCCACTTCGGCCGCGAGCGCCTTGAGGCGGTCGGCGTATTCGTGGGCGGCCTTGATGTCGTGGATGGAGCAGGGGCCGATCACCACGAACAGACGGTGGTCCTTGCCATCCAGAATGTCGCGCACCACCTGGCGACCCTGGGCCACGGTCTGCAGCGCCTTGTCGGTCAGGGGAATTTCACGCTTGAGCTGCTCCGGCGTGATCAGGGTCTCGTTGGAGGCAACGTTAAGGTCGTCGATCTGTAAATCAGCCATCGTGGTACTCAATCAGGTCACGGGCGCCGGCCGCCGGGAGGCCCCCTGCGAAAGGGCGCAGGCATGAAGTTCGCAAACGGGGAGACGAACCTTAACGTGTCGGGCCGGGCCTAGACAATGGGCGGGACGCGGTTCGCCGGTGTTTTCCCCGCTCTGCGCACGTTTTCTTCGTTGCTCCGGGCCAAGGCTGCCAGCGGAGTTGCAGGCGAGGCCGCCGCGGACGATATTGTGCAGGTGCTGCGGAGGGGCGCGCCTTGCCCGGATCCGCTGGCCGAGGAGGGCGCCAGCGCTATCGCAGGAGCCGAAGCATACGGATGATGGTCGGGATCCATTTCTTCCTTTCTATCGAGGTCAGCAGCGTGCCGTCCCTGGAACTCAACGATCTGGACGCCGACCGGCAGTTGCTTGCCCTGGAAGGGGTTTCGCTGTTGGTATTCACCAGCGAAGGCTGCGCGTCGTGCCGCTGGGCCCGGCGCCATCTCCCCGCGATGGAGCTGCCCATCGAGCGCCTGTGCTGGGTGGACGCCGGCCGCAATGGCGGCCTGGTGGAACGCTACGGCGTCTTTCACCTGCCGGCCCTGTTCATGGTCCGTGATGGCCGCTTCCATGGCGCACTGAACGTTCCGCTGCACCAGGAAGCCTTGCGGGGTGCGGTGCTGGCGGGGTCGACCGCTTTACCTGAGGAGTTGCCCTGATGGATTTCAAGCAGCAACGGATCGGCGTCATCGGTACGGGAGCCATCGGCGGCTTCTATGGACTGATGCTGGCGCATGCCGGTCACGACGTGCATTTTCTCCTGCGCAGCGAGTTCGAGGCGGTCAATCGCGCCGGACTCAGCCTGAATAGTGCGGTGCATGGCTCCCGGCGCCTGGCGCCGGTCCAGGCCTACCATTCGGCGCAGGACATGCCGCCCTGCGACTGGTTGCTGGTGGGCGCCAAGACCACCGGCAATGACGAACTGGCACCCCTGATCCGCGCAGCGGCGGCGCCGGGAGCCAAGGTTCTGCTGCTGCAGAACGGTCTGGGCGTGGAGGAGCGGCTGCGGCCGTTGCTGCCGGAAAGCCTGCATCTGCTGGGCGGCCTCTGCTTCATCTGTGTGCATCGCGGCGAACCGGGCGTGATCGAGCACCAGGCCTACGGCGGAGTGAATCTCGGCTATCATTCCGGACCGGCCGACGAGCGACGCCGGCGCGAGATCGTCGAGGAGGGCGCCGCGCTGTTCCGCGAGTCCGGGCTGGAGTCCACGGCGATGCCCGACCTGGAGCAGGCGCGCTGGCAGAAGCTGGTCTGGAACATCCCCTACAACGGACTGTCGGTATTGCTGAAGAGCAGCACCGCGCCGCTGATGGCCAACGCGGACAGTCGGTCGCTGATCGAGGCGATCATGGAGGAAGTCATCGGTGCTGCCGGCGCCTGCGGCTTCATCCTGCCTGAGGGCTATGCGGACCAACTGCTGGCGGCGACCGAGCGGATGCCCGACTATCGGCCGAGCATGTACCACGACTTCGCCCATGGGCGGCCACTGGAGCTGGCGGCGATCTATGCCGCGCCCCTGGCCCGCGCTGCTGCTGCGGGCTACCGGATGCCCAGGGTCGAGGCTCTGCACCAGGCGTTGCGCTTCCTCGAAGCACAACCGCGCTGAAGGGCCGAGCGCGGCGACCAGCCGGCGCCGCGCTCGCAGGGAGAAAAGGGATTTACCCCAACGGGCCGGAAAAAGCCCGAAACAGCAGGGAACGCTAGGAGAATGGATGCTTGCTGCTAATCTGCTAATGAGGCCCGCCGCGCAGGCTGTCGAGGAGGCCGCATGATTCGTTCGATTCTCTACGCCACCGATCTGGGGCTCTATGCTCCCTATGTCCTGCAACACGCCCTGTCGCTGACCCGCGCCTACAACGCCGAGCTCTATGTCGTCCATGTGGTGGAGCCCCTCGGGCTGTTCGCCGAGTCGGTCCTGCAGACCTACCTTGACACCGAGCGTCTCCAGGACCTGCGGGCGCAAGGGCTGGACAACGTCATGGAAAGCATCGAGAAGCGGGTCCTGGAAGGGTTTCGCGATGAACTCGGCGAGTTGCCCCAGGATGCGGCGCTGGTCAAGAGCGTGCGGGTGGTGCAGGGCGACCCGCCGCAGATGATCCTCGATGAGGCGGAAAAGCTGGCCGTGGACCTGATCGTCGCCGGCAGCCATAGCCACGGCACCCAGCTCGACACGCCGCTGGGCCGGACTGCCGCGCGTCTGGTGCAACTGGCGGAGGTACCGGTGTACCTGGTGCCGATGTTGCAGCACCGTAGTCGCGACCTGTAGGCCAGCGGTCGGCTGGTGAAAAAGCGTGCAAAATCAAAAAAAACGTCTAATTTTATTCCTCAAACCATTAATATGGTTATATACCTTCGGTTCTTGATCGCCGGTCGCGACAACCTTTTCGAGGAATCTCCATGAAGCTTCAGCAATTGCGCTATATCTGGGAGGTTGCGCACCACGACCTCAACGTCTCCGCCACGGCGCAGAGCCTCTATACTTCGCAGCCGGGCATCAGCAAGCAGATCCGCCTGCTGGAGGACGAACTGGGCGTCGAGGTGTTCGCTCGCAGCGGCAAGCACCTGACCCGTGTGACGCCGGCGGGGGAGCGGATCATCCATACCGCCGGCGAGATCCTGCGCAAGGTCGAGAGCATCAAGCAGATCGCCCAGGAATTCTCCAACGAGAAGAAGGGCACGCTGTCCATCGCCACTACCCACACCCAGGCGCGCTATGCGCTGCCCAACGTGATCAGCGGCTTCATCAAGCAGTACCCGGACGTCTCCCTGCACATGCACCAGGGCACGCCGATGCAGATCGCCGAAATGGCGGCCGACGGCACCGTCGACTTCGCCATCGCCACCGAGGCGCTGGAGTTGTTCGGCGACCTGATCATGATGCCCTGCTACCGCTGGAATCGCTGTGTCATCGTGCCCCACGGGCATCCGCTGACCAAGCTGCCGAAACTGACCCTGGAAGCCCTGGCCGAGCAGCCGATCGTCACCTACGTGTTCGGCTTCACCGGCCGTTCCAAGCTCGACGAAGCCTTCAGCCAGCGCGGACTGGTGCCCAAGGTGGTATTCACCGCGGCCGATGCCGACGTGATCAAGACCTACGTGCGGTTGGGCCTGGGGGTCGGCATCGTGGCGCACATGGCGGTCGATCCGAAGCTCGACAACGACCTGGTGATCCTCGACGCCAGCCACCTGTTCGAGTCCAGCGTGACCAAGATCGGCTTCCGCCGCGGCACCTTCCTGCGCGGCTTCATGTGCGACTTCATCGAGAAATTCGCTCCGCACCTGACCCGCGAGCTGCTGGCCAAGGCCGTGCAATGCCACAACAAGGCCGAGCTGGACGAGTTGTTCGACGGCATCGAACTGCCGGTCTACTGATCGCCTCGGCCCATGAAAAAGCCCGGCCTGGTGCCGGGCTTTTTCATGGCTGGCCCTCAGAGCATGTCGAGATTGTCGCGTCCGGCCAGCCTGGCCAGCGCTTCGCGATCGGCGTCCGCGGCCTGCTCTGCTCGCGGTTCGAGGACTTCATGGAGGAAGCTCATGAACACGGTGTAGACCTGTTCGCGCCCGTCGTCGTGGCGAACCACGAAGAACGGCGCGGTCTCTACGCCATATTGGGCGGCGACCATCCAGCCTGCGCTGTTCGGGTCGCGTTCGTCGGCCACCAGGGTGCGATGGATGCGCGGCAGGTAGCCGCCTTGTTCCAGGCGTTGCCGGACTTCCTTGCACTTGCGGCAGTCCTCGCCGTTGGCGAGGACTTTCTTGACCATGGTGATGCGCATGCTGGGTCTCCGCTCGGGGTTCGACCCGCACTTTACCCCGATTGCATACGCTCTATCGACGGTTTCAGGCCTTGCTGATCAGGTTGCCGGCGTGCAGCCCGCACTCCTTGTGGGTGGCTTCCTCCCACCACCAGCGGCCCTCGCGCTCGTGCTGGTTGGGCAGCACCGGACGGGTGCAGGGTTCGCAGCCGATGCTGATATAGCCGCGTTCGTGCAGGCTGTTGTAGGGCAGTTCGAGCATGCGGATATAGCCCCAGACTTCCTCGCTGGTCATGGACGACAGCGGGTTGAACTTGTACAGCGGCTTTTCCGGCGTGGAAAAGGCACCGTCGATTTCCAGCACCGCCACCTGGCTGCGCGTGCCGGGGCTCTGGTCGCGGCGTTGGCCGGTGGCCCAGGCGCGCACGCCGGCGAGCTTGCGCTTGAGCGGTTCGATCTTGCGGATGCCGCAGCACTCGCCGTGGCCGTCCCGGTAGAAGCTGAACAGGCCCTTTTCCTTCACCAGGGGTTCGAGCAGGCGCGGGTCGGGGGAAAGCACGTCGATGGCTATGCCGTAGTGTTCGCGGACCTGGTCGATGAAACGATAGGTTTCCGGGTGCAGGCGACCGGTGTCGAGGCTGAACACCTTCACGTTGCGGTTGAGCTTCCAGGCCATGTCTACCAGGAC
The DNA here is from genome assembly GCF_001813645.1 of Pseudomonas sp. HMSC063H08. NCBI lineage: Bacteria > Pseudomonadati > Pseudomonadota > Gammaproteobacteria > Pseudomonadales > Pseudomonadaceae > Pseudomonas > Pseudomonas sp. HMSC063H08. Next base: position 119,196 of record NZ_KV813469.1, on the reverse strand, counting down.
GACGTCCTCGGCGCCGCTGAAGGAGATCCACAGCTCGTCGCCGAAGTGCTCGAAGGCGGCTTTCAGGATGTCCTGGGGGGATTTGTCGGCAAGGCTGGAAGCGAGGGCGGGAAGGTCGAAAGGCTGGCTCATCGGGCTGGGGTCCTGGTGCGGGGCGGCGCTGTTGCGCTCTGTGGCGGGAATGGTAGCAAAGGGCGGCATATGGCCCTAAATAACCATTTACCCCTGTCGACCTTGATTCCAGGAATAAGCCGGCGTTGCCTTGCCCTCGGCGAGGGGCTAGAGTGCCGCGTCCGTCGTCACCCCATCGTTCAGAAAATTTCGAGGAGAGTCCTGTGGAAATTGCCTGTCTTGACCTGGAAGGCGTGCTGGTTCCGGAAATCTGGATCGCGTTCGCGGAAAAAACCGGTATCGACGCCTTGAAGGCGACCACCCGGGACATTCCGGACTACGACGTGCTGATGAAGCAGCGCCTGCGCATCCTCGACGAACATGGCCTGAAGCTGGGCGACATCCAGGAGGTGATCGCCACCCTGAAGCCGCTGGAGGGGGCGGTGGAATTCGTCGACTGGCTGCGCGAGCGCTTCCAGGTGGTGATCCTCTCCGACACCTTCTACGAGTTCTCCCAGCCGCTGATGCGCCAGCTGGGCTTCCCGACCCTGTTGTGCCACAAGCTGGAGATCGACGACAGCGACCGCGTGGTTGGCTATCAATTGCGCCAGAAGGATCCCAAGCGGCAGTCGGTGATCGCCTTCAAGAGCCTCTACTACCGGGTGATCGCCGCAGGCGACTCCTACAACGACACCACCATGCTTTCCGAGGCCCACGCCGGCATCCTGTTCCATGCCCCGGAAAACGTGATCCGCGAGTTTCCCCAGTTCCCCGCGGTGCATACCTACGAAGACCTCAAGCGCGAGTTCCTCAAGGCTTCCAGCCGTTCGCTGAGCCTGTAGCTGCGCCGCCGATGAAAGAGCCCGCGGAACGCGGGCTCTTTTCTATTCCGGGGACGCTGTCCCGGCCATTCCTTCCAGGGTTTCCAGCAGCACCCGGACCTTGTCCAGGGTTTCCTGGTACTCGTCCTCCCAGTGCGAGTCGGCGACGATGCCGCCGCCGCCCCAGCAACTGACCTGGCCGTCCCTGACCAGCAGGGTGCGGATGGCGATCGAGCTGTCCATCTCGCCGCGCACGTCGAGGTAGAACAGGCTGCCGCAGTAGATGCCGCGTCGGCTCGGTTCCAGCTCGTCGATGATCTGCATGGCGCGAATCTTCGGCGCGCCGGTGATCGAGCCGCCGGGGAAGCTGCCTTCCAGCAGGTCGAGGGCGTCCCTGCCCGGCGCCAGTTCGCCGGTGACGCTGCTCACCAGGTGATGCACGTTGGGATAGCTTTCCAGGGCGAACAGCTCCGGTACCCGTACGCTGCCAGGTTGGCAACTGCGTCCGATGTCGTTGCGCAGCAGGTCGACGATCATCAGGTTTTCCGCGCGGTCCTTGGGGCTGGCCAGCAGCGACGCCGCCAGCGCCATGTCCTCCTCGGGCGTCTTGCCACGCGGGCGGGTGCCCTTGATCGGCCGGGTTTCCACCTTGCCCTTGCCGAGCTTGAGGAAGCGCTCCGGCGACAGGCTGAGGATCGCGCCGTCGGCCAGTCGCAGGTAGCCGGAGAACGGCGTCGGGCAGGCCTCGCGCAGGGCGCGATAGGCCGGCCACGGCGAGCCGCTGCAAGCGGCCTGGAAGCGCTGGCTATAGTTCACCTGGTAGCAGTCGCCTGCCTGGATGTAGTCCTGGATGCGGCGGATCGCCTGCCGATAGTCGGATGCGCTGATGCTCCGTCGGAATTTTCCCAGAAGCTTGAAGTCGCCGGCCGTGCCTTGCGCTTCCTCGCTGAACAGGGCGATCAGGCGCTGGCGTTCGCGCTCGTCCAATCGCGGGTGGAATACCAGTTGGCTGGTGCCGGCCTGGTGGTCGCTGATCAGCGCCCAGGCATACAGGCCGACGGAGGCCAGCGGCAGGCCCAGGTCATCGCGGGCGTGTTCGCCGATGCGCTCGATGCGCCGACCCAGGTCGTAGGATAAATAGCCCAGCAGACCGCCGGCGAAGGGCAGTTCGTACGGCGCTGGCAGCTGCGCGGGGCCCAGGCTTCCGGCCGCTTCGCGTAGGCGAGCGAAGAAGCGGTTGGCCGATTCGTCGGGCAGCGGCGCCAGTTCTGCCAATGGCCAGGCGCTCATAAGGTCATAGCGTCCACGGGTAGCGATGGGGCGACCCGAGTCGAGCATCACCGCACCGGGCGCCTCATGGATGATGGCAAAGAGACAGCTTGGGTCGCTATGGTAGGGCAGGGGGTGAACATGACAACTGGGCATGGAAAGTGGGGGTAGTGGGACAGTCAGGAATTCTAGTTCGCCGGAATCGTCGATCCTAGAGCCATTTCTTCAGTTTACGTAAGAAGGGTGATCTGCTAATTATGGAAATATCCCACGGAGATTTGGCTCCGTACCACAATGATAATGACACAGGGATACAGGCCGTGGATGCAGTACAGGATCCAGCAGCCGGCAGCCTTTCGCGCTCCAGAATAGTGCCGCCTCAGGTGCCAGCCGAATATTCTCTTCGCCCCGCGATCCGCAACCTGCTGGATCGCAATCCCCATTCACGCGTTCTGATGTTTTCCGCACCTGCCGGCTTCGGCAAGACCTGCGCGCTCGCCGCCCTGGCCAGGGAGCGCACTGTAGCAGACCAGGCGGTGGCCTGGCTGTCGCTGGCCGAAGAAGACGACGACCCCGCCCGTTTCTGCCGGCAGCTCATCGAGGCGCTGGGCGAAGCCGTGCCGCAGCTTGGCGACGACGCCCAGACCTACCTGCAGAACACCATGCGGGTCCCGGTGGTGGCGGTGATCGAAAGCCTGCTCGGCGATCTCGATCGCTATGCGCGGCCGTTGCTGCTGGTGCTGGACGACCTGCACCTGGTTAGCAACCCGGACATCTTCACCGGCCTCAACCGCCTGGTGCAGTACGCACCGCCCGGGCTGGTCCTGGCCTTGGGCACGCGTTCGCAGCCGGCGCTGAGCCTGGCTACCTGGCGGGCCAAGGGGCTGTTGCTGGAAATCGGTCTCGAGGAGCTGCGCCTCGGCTTCGAGGAAACCCGCGAATACCTCGAACGCAGCGGTCTCTATCTGGACGAGCCCTGCCTGAAGGCGCTCTATGGCCAGACCGAAGGCTGGGTGGTGGGCGTGCATCTCGTCAGCCTGTGGCTGCGCCAGCAACCGCAGGTGCAGGAAATGGCCCTGCTCGACGGCGACAAGCAGGCGGTCAGCGCCTATCTGCTGGCGGCGGTCTTCGAACGCTTGCCTGGCGACCTGCAGGAAGCGCTGCTGGCCCTTGGCGTTGCCAGCCAATTGAGCGGCGACCTGGCCAACGCCCTGACCGGGCGCCAGGACGGCCAGGCGCTGCTGGAACGCCTGGAGTCCATGCAATTGTTCCTCCTGCCGCTGGATCGCGAACGCCAGTGGTATCGCTTCCACCTGCTGTTCGCCGACTTCCTCCGCAACCGCCTGCGCGACTCCGATCCGGACCGTTTCAAGCAACTGCATTTCAACGCCAGCCTGTGGTTCACCAACCACCACATGCCGACGTTCGCCATCGAGCATGCCTGTGCGGCGGAAGACCCGGAGATGATCGCCGCGCTGGTCGACGGATGCGGACTGGAGCTGATCAACCGCGGCCAGCTCAGCCTGATCTACCGTTGGCGCAAGCATGTGCCGGACGAAATCGCCGAGCGCTATCCGATCCTGGTCCTTACCGATGTCTGGTCGCGGGCCAGCGACCTCAGCCTGGGCGAGGCCAACCGGATCATCGACGAACTGCTGGCGCGCTGGGGGGAGAGCCGCGGCGACGGGCCGATGGGCGACCAGTACCTCTCCGCGCTGGCGGTGAAGGCGGTGGTGGCGTTGCAGAAGGACGATCTGGAACTGTGCATCGCCCTGGCTCGCCGGGTCGAAGTCCAGCTCGGGCAGAACGCTGCCTTCCTCGAAGTGGCGGTGTTGATCACCGCCGCGCTGGCCCAGGTGGTCCGTGGCCAGGGCGACCAGGCGCGGCGCCTGCTGGGGCTGGCGCAGCAGCGCAATCATTTCCTCGAAGGGCGCTACCTGGACATGCAACTGGCCAACGTCGAGGTGATCCTCGCACTCGAGCAGGGCCAGGTGAAACAGGCGCAACTGCTCATCGAGCGGCTCCGCCAGCGCGCCCGGCCGCTGTTCGAGAAGTCCAGGAGCGCGCTGGCGCTGCCGACCATCACCGAGGCCCTGACCGCCTACTACAGGATCGAGCTGGACGGGCTGGAAGAGCGCCTGGGCTGGGCGCTCGGGCATGTGGATGTGATCAATCCGATCGATTTCTATGCCCAGGGACAGATCTGCCTGGCGCGCACCCAGCGCCTGCTGGGACGGCCGAAGGAGGCGCTGGCCAGCCTGGCGGCGATGCAGGCCCTGGCCTCGCGCAATCAGTCGTGGCGCTTCTTCGCCCAGGCCATGGCCGAAGAGATCAACCTGATCCTCCAGGACAGCGGCCCCGACCGCCTGAAGCGCGCCGAGCAGCGGTTGAAGAGCGTGGACTGGAACAAGATGGCCGCACACTACCGCAACATGGCCTTCAACCCGGTCAACTGGTCGCTGGGCGTGAGCCGCGTGCGCCTGTTGCAGGGGCGTGGGCATTTCAGCGAGGCGCTGCACGAGATCACTCAGTTGCGCGGCACCTTGCAGCCCGGCTGGCACGGCCTGCAGCGCCTGCGCCTGGATATCCTGGCGGCGCTCAGCTATCAGCGCCTGGGCTACCAGGAACGGGCCAACAGCCTGCTCGGCGAATGCCTGATCAATGCCGAACGGGAAGGGGTGCGCAGCCTCTTCATCGAGGAAGGCGACGGCATTCGCCAGTTGCTCCAGCAACTCGAATCCACCGAGCGCCAGCCGGCGCTACAGACCTTCATTCGCGGCCTGCTCGGCATCTGGCCCGGGCAGGGCGTGCGCAAGCCCCAGGATGCGCTCGAGGAAGGCCTGACGGAGCGCGAGCGCGAAGTGGTCTGCCTGGCCGCACAGGGCCTATCCAACGAAGAAATCGGCCAGCGCCTGTCGCTGGCCCTGGGGACCGTCAAATGGCATCTGCACAACATCTACGAAAAGCTCAAGGTGCGCAATCGCACCCAGGCGATCCGGCGAGCCCGCGAGCTGAGCCTGCTCTGACCATGGGCCATCGCGACGGGGTTCCCGCCAGCACCATCCCGCTGTTGCAGACCAAGCTGTTCCCGCCAGGCGCCGGAGGGCTGCCGCTGCTTCCCCGCCAGGCGCTGATCGACCGCCTGTACGAGGCCCGCGGGCGACGCGCGATGGTGCTCAGCGCGCCGGCCGGCTTCGGCAAGAGCACCATCCTCTGCCAGTTGCGCCTGCGCCTGCTGGAGCAGGGCGCGGCGGTGGCATGGTTGTCCTGCGACGAGACCGACAGCGAACCGCAGCGTCTGATCCAGTACCTGCTGGCGAGCATCCAGCGAGTGGTCCCGGCATTCGGCGGCAATACCGCCAATCTGCTCGGCACCGACGTCGCGGTGCCGCTGGAGGGCATCCTGGATGCCTTCCTCGCCGACCTGCGTCGCCTGGAAGGCCCCTTGTACCTGTTCCTCGACGATTTCCACCGCATCCGCCACGCCGCCTTGCCGCATGGGGTTCGCTACCTGATCGAGAACCTGCCCGATCACGTGCGGGTGGTGGCCTCGACCCGCTTCCGCCCGCGCTTCCTGGTCGACGAGCCGACCCTCAAGCCCTGGACCTTCTGCCTGAGCGCGGAAGACCTGCGACTTTCGCGCGAGGAGAGCGATGCGTTTCTCCTCGATCTCAAGGGGCTGGAGCTGGGCGAGCGTGAGCTGAAGCTGCTGTTCAAGCGCACCGAAGGCTGGATCACGGCGTTGCACCTGGCGGCCCTGGCCCTCAGTCGCAATACCGACCGGGAAGGTTTCCTCCGCGGGCTCTCCGGGACCGAACGGAACATCGCCGACTACCTGGCGGAAGACGTGCTGGCCAGCCTGCCCGCCGACCTGCAGCTGTTCCTCGACCAGACCTCGGTGCTCGACGAGTTCAATGCAGAACTGTGCAATGCGCTGACCGGACGTCGCGACGGCCTGGACATGCTCATGCGCCTGCAGAACGAGCAGTTGTTCGTCATCGCCCTGGACGACCAGCGCGAATGGTTCCGCTACCACCATCTGTTCGCCGAGTTCCTCCAGGGGCGGCTGTCCCGGCATGCCGATCCGACCCCGCTGCTGCATGCGGCGGCGCGCTGGTGCGAGGGGCGCGACCTGGCCGACCGGGCGATCAAGTACGCCCTTCGCGCCCGCGACTACCTGTTCGCCGCCGAGTTGCTGGAGCGCCAGGGCGCGCGCCTGATCGCCGGTAACCGGGTGTACGGCATCCTCGGCATGCTCAACGGCATTCCCGCCGAGGTGATCCGCGAGCATCCGGTGTTCCAGATCTTCTACGCCTGGCAACTGGCGTTCGAGCAACGCTTCGCCGAGGCCGAGGCGTTGATCGAGGAGGTCAGCCACCGCCTCTTGCAGGGGCGCGGCAAGGTCATGCACTTCGGGCTCGGCGAGTTGCTCGCCGCCGCCCAGGTGCTCAAGGCCCTGGTGTTGCTCTACCAGGACAAGCTCGAAGCCTGCCTGAAGGTCGCCCGCCACTGGCTGTCCATGGTCCCGAGCAACCAGCCGGTGTTCCGCGCCAGCCTGCTCTGCGTGCAGGCTTCGGCGCATGCGCTGCTCGGCGACTACGCCGAGGCCGCCGGCGCCATCGGTTCCGCGCGGGAGGACCTGAAAGTCGCCGACAGCGAGTACCTGCAGGTGGTGACCAGCCTGATCGAATCCCTGATCTGCAAGGAGAGTGGCGACCTGGAGCGGGGCAGGGCGATCGCCGAGTCGGCGCGCAACCGGGTCGAGCAGGTATTCGGCCGGCGCAGCCGGGTCGGCGGGCCCTTGTCGCTGGCCTATGCCGACCTGCTCTACGAGCAGGACCGGCATGCCGGCGTGCTCGCCGAACTACCGCTGGCGACGGTCTGGCGGGATGTCGCGACGCCGGTGGAACTGCTCAGTCGCGGCCAGTTGGTCATGGCCAAGGCGCGCTTCTTCTCCGGCGCCGCCGAGCAGGGGCTGGCGCAACTCGACGAATGGCTGAGCGGTCTGCTCTCGCCCGGCTACGAGCGTGTCTATGCTCACGCCATGAGCTGCAAGGTGCAGTTCCTGCTGTGGCTGCGCCGTCCGAACGAAGCCGAACGGGTCTGCCTGCAACTGGAGCGGCATCTTGCCGGGCTCTCCGGCGAGCGGCATGCCGACGCACAGACCGCCCTGGTCCTGGCGGAGGCTCGGCTGGCATTGTCCGAGCGTCACGCGGAACGCGCGCAGAGCAAGCTGGAAAGCTGTCTGGCCGGCTACTCTTCCGCTTACCAGAGGGATCGGCGGCTGCGTTTGTCCTTGTTACTTTCTGTGGCGTATTGGCAGAAAGGTAACAGCGAAAAAGCCATCGGCCTGTTCCTCGCCACGCTCGAGGAAGCCTGGAATCTCGGCTATCGCCGGCTGTTCCAGGACGACGCGTTGTGGCTGTTGCCGATGTGGGAAAGCTGGAGGGAAGCGGAGCCCAAGCGTGCCGCGGCCTGGCAGGGGCTGGCCGACCTGCTCCGCGAGCAGTGCCGGAAGCTCTCCGTGGACCCGGAAAGTTTCGATGAAAATCAGGATGTTAGCCATCGCGAACGGGAAATCCTGCGGCTGGTGGCGGCGGGCTTGTCGAACCGCGATATCGCGCAGGCGGTGCACCTGTCGGAAGCCACCATCAAGTGGCACCTGCACAACCTGTTCGCCAAGCTGGGTGTGAAGAGCAGAACGCAAGCCGTACTAAAGGGTAAAAGCCTGGGACTGCTGAGCGAGGCGTGAGCGGCAGCCGCCATCGCTCCATCCCTTGGATGGGCTGGCGGCGGAAGGGGTGGCCCAGTAGCTTGGAATCCAGGACGAGAGAGCATGAGGCTCTACCGAATCCATGTCCGGGACACCTAGGGAAGCAGTACCGGACCTGGAGACCGGCGAGATGCCGGTCGATCTGCCGGGGACAGGATGCAAACGGCAGTGCCCTGGGGCAAACCACACCTGAACACTGGAGAAATAACAATGAAAAAGCACCTGTTCCTTGCAACTGCTGTTCTGGCTGCTCCCTTGCTGGCGCATGCCGACCTGAAAGCCATGGACGATGGCGCGCTGTCCGACGTGACCGGCCAGGCAGGCATCAGCATTTCCGGTACTTTCCAGGGCTCCGTCGGGGCCGTGACCTACACCGATACCGACACCAACGGCGGCTCCCTGCGGCTGGAGAACATCAGCCTGCCGGCGCTGACCATCGACGATACCAAGCCGCTGACCATCGACGTCGTCACCACCGATATCGGCGGCAAGTCGACCCAGCAACTGGCCATCGGCCTGCCGGCCATCACCGGCGACGTGACCGTTGGCGCCATCAAGGTGGGCGACACCAGCGCCGCCAGCATCGGCTCGCTGACCGTCTCCGGGCTGAACATGGCCGGTTCCACCATCAAGGTCTGGGGTCACTGATCCAGGAACCGAGTCGAGACGCGAAGACCTCGCCGAGGCATCGGCGGGGTCTTTCTCCGAAAGAGGTACGACGGGGCGATGTTCGAGATTTTGCTGGGAAGTCTGATCGGACTGTTCGGGTTCACCCAGACGGTCGATACCAAGCCGCAACCGCAGGGCACGGTCAACCTCAGCCAGCCTCTGACCCCCAATGGACCCTACCGCGAATCGGTGCAACTGGAGCCGATGAGCCAGTTGCAGTTCCGCAACGTCATCCGCCAGGCCTATGACTACAGCTGCGGCTCGGCGGCGCTTACCACGCTGCTGGACTACTACCTCGGGCGCAACCTCGAGGAACGCCAGGTCATGGAAGGGCTGCTGCGCTATGGCGAGGCCGATAAGATCGTGCAGCGCCGCGGTTTCTCGCTGCTCGACATGAAGCGCTACGCCGCTGCGCTGGGCTACAAGAGCGGTGGTTTTCGCGCCGAGTTCAGCGACCTGGACGCTCTCGAGCATCCGGCGCTGGTCCCCATCCACTATGCCGGCTTCAAGCATTTCGTGGTGGTGCGCGATGTCTACAACGATCACGTCTTCGTCGCCGATCCGGCCTTGGGCAACATCAGCTTCACCCGGACGCGCTTCGAGGAAATCTGGGACCAGAACGTCCTGTTCGTGATCTTCCCGAGTGGGCAGGAGCCCCGCAACGCGCTGGCGCTGAACGATCGCGACATGCGCCTGGTGGACGACCGCACCGTCAGCCTGCTGGCGTTCCGCGAGTTTCCGCAGATCAACAAGATCACTGAAAACCAGGTCCGTGAGCTGGGCACTGGTGGCGACGTCATACACCTGCGCACCAAGTAGCAGATACCCAAAAACAAGAACAATCTCTGGGGATAGCGCCATGAGAATCAGGGGGTACACATGCGCGGCGGCGCTGATGCTGTCTATCAGCGGTTTGTCCGTTGCCGAGGAAGCCTCGGTCGACCAGGCCCGTGACGCGCTGGCCAAGAAGAATGACGATGCCGACAGCGCCAAGGCGCTGGAGGAGGTCTTCCAGGCCGCCGAGAAGAGCTACACCTTGCTGAAGAAGGGCGAGCGGACCCTGACCTACGGTTTCGACTACGCGCTGGTGCGCGACCAGCGGCTGACCCTGGTGCCGCTGACCAAGACCAGCGGCGGCACGCAGATCTACGGCCTCGCCGGCCGGCAGAGCCAGTCCCAGCACACCTTCACCAACTCCTTCACCTTCGACTACGGGATCTGGGACAACCTCACCTTCAGTTTCCGCCTGCCGCTGGTAGCCAAGTACGACACCGAGATGGATACCCACGCCTACAGCCTCGGCGACGTTTCCGCGACCTTGCGCTGGCAGCCCTGGGCGGCGGTGCGCGGACGGCCGGTCACCACGCTGTATACCACCATCGGCCTGCCGACCGGCGACAGTCCCTACAAGACCAACCTGGACAAGGACATCTCCACCGGCAACGGCTACTACAGCCTGGGCTTCGGCGCGAACATGTCCTATGTGATCGACCCGGTGGTCCTCTACGGCTCGCTCGGCTACACCTGGAACCTGCCGGTGGACGACGTGCACCAGACCCTGGCCGACAACTCCCAGCTGGAGAAGGTCTCGCCCGGCAACACGATCAACTTCAACATGGGCATGGCCTACGCGCTGTCCTACGACGTCTCGCTGGCGACCTCGTACCAGATGGCCTACACGCTGAAGAACCGCTACCACACCACTGCCGGTACGTTCGAGTCGTCCGAACAGACCAGTAGCATCATGAACTTCTCGCTCGGCTTGCGGACGTCACCGGACTACATCGTCAACGTCAACGCCGGTTTCGGCCTCACGGAAGACTCGCCGGATGTACTGCTGGGGTTATCCGTACCCCTCGATATCAAAGGGCTGAAGGCCCAGTAACCCGCGAGCGAGGCCTGTTATGAAGATGCGCATTGCGCCGCTCTGGCTGGCGCTGGCAGGGGTGTGCCTGGCCTGGATTCCGCCGGCCGGCGCGCAGATGGCCAACGACCTGACCATCGGCAACCCGAAAGCCATGGCCCTCGGCAACGCCGTGACCGCCGACGAGACCGGCATCGATTCGGTGCACTACAACCCGGCGGCACTGACCAAGATGAAGGGCCGCCAGGCGACCGTGAAGCTGCTCACCGGGGTGATGGACATCCGCGCCGGCTTCAAGGCGCCGCCGAACTACGGCGAAGGCACCTTCGGCCTGCGCGACGACCCGGTCGCCAACAGCCACAGCCGGACCCTGACCCCGACCATGTACCTGCCCGGCCTCGGCGGCATGACCGACGTGCCGTTGCTGGTGGCGCCGCTGGCCGGGATCTCGATCAACCCGCCGGGTTCCAAGTTCACCTTCGCCACCAACGTCTACACCCCGCAAGCGCTGGGCTACAGCCGCGATTCCGATAGCGATCCGGCGCGCTACCAGGGACGCGAGGTGTCGTTGCAGCGGCTCACCTACTTCTCGCCGACCCTGGCCTACCAGGTCAACGACGAGCTGTCGGTCGGCCTGTCGGTGGGTTTTTCCCACCAGGCAGTAGCGTTGAACGAGGATTTCCGGGCGCCGAACCAGTTGCTCGGGCTGTTGCAGCAGACCAAGGAGATCGGTTGCCTGCCGGGAATGCAGGAGATCCTCGAGGTGTTCTTCAACGTCTGCGGCGGCAACATCGGTCCGTTCCAGAACCTGGCCAATATCGACCTGGACATGCAGCAGTCGCTGTCGCCCAGCTTCAACCTCGGCGTGCTCTGGGAGCCCACCGACTGGTTCGCCTGGGGCGCGACCTACCAGAGCGAGTCGCGGATGAGGCTCAAGGGCAAGTACCGGGTCGACTACGGCCAAGGCTGGCAGGGTTTCTGGACCGGGGTGCACAAGTCGCTCGGTGGTGCGATCCTCGGCCAGATGTTCCCCTACGGGAACGTCGATGAAGAGCATGGCAACGCCACGATGAACATGGTCTACCCGGATGCCTTCTCCACCGGCGTGAAGCTGCGCCCGTTCAAGAAGTGGCAATTCAACTTCGACCTGAAATGGAACGGCTACAGCGACTGGAACGAGTTCAAGATCGAGTTCGACCGCGAGCTTGACCTGCTGCGCATCGCCAAGTACCTCGACTCGAAGGACGCCACCAGCCACAGCATCACCCTCGACCGCGGCTACCGCGATACCTGGAGCTGGGCCATGGGCGTGCAGTACGACGTCAACGACCGTTTGCAGCTACGCGCCGGCTACGAATACCGGCCTTCGGCGATCCCCAAGGGCCAGGCGGACATCCTGGTGCCGATCGGCGATGCCAATCTCTACGGCCTGGGGCTGGGCTACCAGTGGGACAAGGACACGGTGATCGATGTCGGTTTCAACTACTTCGTCACCAAGCAGAGCGTCAAGGCCGATACCAGCTGCAACCTGAATTGCACCGGGCTCGACAACCTGGTGTACAACCCCTACGCGGGACTGGACGTGGACACCACGGTGAAGGCCTATATTTTCGCCATGACCTACCGTACGACCTTCTGAGGGCTGGAGCATGATGCGCGCATCCATCGTACTTTGCGTCTTCTCCCTGGCGCTGCCGGCATCTTCGCCGGGCTGGGCCTCCGGCGGGCGCTACCTGACCTGGGTGGACGACAATGGCGGGGTGCACAACACCTTCGTCGACGGCCAGTTCGACCGCCAGCAGCGCCAGGCGCGGCAGCGCATCGGCCAGAGCGACCAGGCGCGGGTGCTGAACAAGGCGGACAACGCCACGCAGTGGCCGGGGAACAGCAGCGGAGGGGAGAGCAAGCGTCGCTACTACACCTGGATCGATGCCAACGGCAACGTGCAGAACAGCTTCTATGCCGGCGCCCAGGTCGCCGGCCAGCGCGCCGACTACGTCCTGCCCAACGGCGAGCACTCCGCCGAATACATCGATGCCGAGGCCTTCGAGGGCAAGGGTTTCGTTCGCAGCGAGAACGGCAGTCCCTACTACACCTGGGTGGACGAGAAGGGCCGCATGCACAACTCGCAGATCCCGCCCGAGGAGCGCGCGGCGCGCTTCAAGCGGGAGGCCGCGCCTTCGTCGCAGATCGCCTTCACCGAGGGCCGGCAGATCGAGTTCAAGCAACGTCCGACGGCGTTGCCCGGGCTGGATGGCGCCGGCCAGCAGAGCGATGCGCTGAAGGCTTTGCTCAAGGGCACCGAGATGACCATCGACGATCTCTACCAGGACCTGCAACGGCGCTGCTGCGAGCAGATCGCCGAGAGCGACTTCACCGAACTGGATGCCGACGAACCGCGCTACGAGGAGTTGAACCGCTTCTCGCCGAGCTTCGACTTTCCCATGGGCAGGAGCTTCTACGCGGCGATCCGGCTGCCGCGCTCCCAGGGTGTCTACGGCCTGCGCATCCGCAGTTTCGCCAACCGCCAGGTGGTCTACCCGTCGCTGCTGTTCCTCGACGAGCACAAGCGGCCGACCCGGCTGGTCAGCGACGCGGTGTACAAGCTGAACCCGGAAACCTGGTATCGCTACGCTTTCATCGAGGGTACGGTGCCGGTGCGAGCCAATCGCGGCGAGCGCTACGTGCTGCTGCTGACCACCGACGAGGACCGCTCGCTGCAAACCCTCGACAACAAGCCGTTCAAGCGTCCGCTACAGGGCCTGGCGGTGAACGAGGCGGGCATGCAGGTGCATGAGCACGCCCGGCAGGGCGGCTTCGAGCTGGCCGTGGTGCGTTGAAATCCGAGACATGAAAAAGCCCGGCCGGAGCCGGGCTTTTTCATACCGGAAGCACGTCAGCCCTGGTGCTGCTGGACGTGGCCGAACAACTGCTGGGAGAAGCGTACGCGCTCTTCCGCGGACTCTTCGATGCCTTTCGCCTTGAGTTCTTCCAGTCGCGCCTCGACGGCGTGGCAGCGGTGCACCAGGCCGCTGTCGTTGGCGATCTGGATGTTCAGGCCCGGGCGGGCGTTGAGTTCGAGGATCAGCGGGCCTTTCTCCTGGTCGAGAACCATGTCCACGCCGATGTAGCCGAGGCCCGACAACTCGTAGCAACCGGCCGCCAGCTTCATGAAGCCGTCCCAGTTCGGCAGTTGCACGCCGTCCACCGCGTTGGTGGTGTCCGGGTGCTTGGCGATCTTGTTGTTCAGCCAGGTGCCGCGCAGGGTGACACCGGTGGCCAGGTCGACGCCCACGCCGATGGCGCCCTGGTGCAGGTTGGCCTTGCCGCCCGACTGCCGGGTCGGCAGGCGCAGCATGGCCATTACCGGGTAGCCCATCAGTACGATGATGCGGATGTCCGGCACACCTTCGTAGCTGATGCTCTTGAAGATCTGGTCGGGGGTCACCCGGTACTCGATCAGTACGCGGTCGCGATGGCCGCCGAGGGAGTAGAGGCCGGAGAGGATGCTCGAGATGTGGTGCTCGATCTCCTCGTGGCTGACGATCTTCCCCGATACGGTCTTGTAGCGGCCCTCGAAGCGGTCGGCGATCACCATGATGCCGTCGCCGCCGGCGCCCTGCGCCGGCTTGATGACGAAATCGTTGTGCTCGCCGATGATCTCGTTGAGCTTGTCGATGCCTTTCTCGGTCTCGATGATGCCGTACATCTCCGGCACGTGGATGCCGGCCTCGAGCGCGCGTTCCTTGGTGATGATCTTGTCGTCCACCACCGGATACAGGTGCCGCTTGTTGTACTTCAGGACGTAATCGGCATTGCGTCGGTTGATGCCCATCACGCCTTTCGCGGTCAGGTCTTTCCAGGTCTTCCAGATCGACATGGTTCAGTCCTTGAGCAGGGCCTTGAAGCGGAACAGCTCGGTCAGGCGGTAGCCGCGGTAGCGGCCCATGGCGAGCATGAAGGCGACCAGGATCAGCAGCACGGCCGGGAAGGTGAAGATGAAGTACACCAGTTCCGGGATGCGCATGAGGATGTGCGCCAGCGATGCCGCGAACAGGGTGCCGATGGCCACCTTCATCGCATGGCCGCCGCCGCGCTCTTCCCAGGTGATCGACAGGCGTTCGATGGTCATGGTCAGGATCACCATCGGGAACAGGGCGATCGACAGGCCGCTCTCGAAGCCGAGCTTGTGGCTGAACAGGCTGATCACCGCGATCATCACCACCACGAAGGTCAGCACCACCGAGAGGCGCGGCAGCATCTGCAGCTTCAGGTGCTCGAGATAGGAGCGCAGCGACAGGCCCAGGGCGGTGATCACGGTGAACAGGGCGATACCCCATTGCAGGCCGGTCTCGCGGAAGGCCAGGGCGATCAGAACCGGGGTGAAGGTGCCAAGGGTCTGCAGGCCGATCAGGTTGCGCAGGATCAGGATCACCAGCACGCCGATCGGGATCATGATCATGATCTGGAAGGTCTGCTGGGTGGACAGCGGCAGGCCGTACAGGGAGTACTCGAGGAAGGCCGCCTCGGTGTTCTCGTCGGACAGCTTGGCCAGGCGGATGGCGTTCATCTCGCTGCTGTTCAGGCTGAAGCTGACCTGGGCCTTCTTGCCGCCGTCGATGGTCATCAGCGGCTCATCGCCAAGCCACCAGATCAGGCGATCGGAGGGCAGGCCCTGTTCGCCGGTGACCACGTTGAAATACAGCCAGTTCTCGCCGTTGAAGCTGCGCAGCCACAGTTCCGGGCTCTGTTGCAGGTCGGCGACCAGGCGGATGGTATGGACCCGCTCCATCGGCACGTGGGCGATGGACAGCAGGGTTTCGACGATATGCGCTTTCTTTTCCAGGCTGGTGTCGCCGGCCATCAGCAGCTTGACGTTGTCGTCGTTGCCGTTGTTGGCGCGCTTGATGGCTTCGCTGACGAAGGTCTCGACGTCGGCCGAGTGCTGGCGAATGGGGGCCAGCAGGGCTTCTGCGGCGATCTTCTCCGGGCCTTCCAGGGGCAGGCTGTCGCGGAAGATCGGGCCTTTCTCCTTGGTCTTCTCGCCGGTGTAGCGCTTGGTCAGCACCAGGCGGTAGTACAGGGTCTGCTTGCCGTTGGCGCGGCGGGCGGACCAGGTCACCTTGCGATTGCCGTCGGCGCGATTGATGCTGACGCCGTAATTGTTGGAGACGAAGCTTTCGTTGAGGCTGACGTAGTCCTGGCTCAACGGCGGAACGAACATCTGCACCTTGACCGGGGTTTTCGGCGTGGCGACGAAGTCGACCTTGGCATCGATGTTCCAGAGGTCATCGGTTTCGGCTTCGGTAACGGGAATACCCTGGACGAAAATCTGATAGGCGGTGATCGCCACACCCAGGGTCAGCAGGATGGCGATCAGGACTTTCAGATGCAGGTTGAGAGAGCGCATGTCGTTTACTCAGCAGGTTTTGCATCAGGTTTGCAGCCGGGTTTCCCGGCCGAGTATTTCAAGCTCGGATCGACCAGTGCGTCGAATTTCTTCAAGGCCTCCGAGCCGATCAAAAGCGGGTATTGGAATGCACTTCGGTCGGTCAGGTTCACTTCGATGGTGCGAATCGCCTTGCCCATGCAGACCTGCAGCTCGATCACCGGACGGGCGGTATAGGCCTTGCCCTCGTCGGGGTTGAAGTCGCCGTGGCGGCGCTTGATCTTGCTGATCCGCGCCAGGGGCTTCTCGATCGGGGTGTCGTCGGCGTTGTCGGTGGCCAGGTAGAAGCGCACCCAGGTTTCGCCGTCGCGCTTGAAACGCTTGATGTCGCGGGCGCTGAGGGAGGCGGTCTTGGCGCCGGTGTCGAGCTTGGCGGCCAGCTGGATGTCCGGGTCGTTGATGCGCGCGTATTCGTTCAGGCCGTAGACCGTCTTTTCGGCGGCTACGCTCAGGCCTGGTACGGCGATGAATAGGCAGAGCAGGGGAGCTAAGGGCTTGAGTTTCATAAGTCCTGGTTGGTGTCGCGTTCGGCGGGTCGATCTTGCGATCGCTGTCCAGTCCGTGACGGAAAACCCTGCGTCATCGACCTGCGCTCGGCAGGCCGGGCATGCCGGGCGCCCCGCCAGGCGCATGCGGGCCGCATTCTATCACGCGGTTTTTCGGCAGCGACAGCCGCTTATACCACTTGGTCGGGGTTTTGCCCCTGGGATGAAACGAAATTCCATCCAGGGGCTCGAAGCGTTACCGGAAGCGGGCAAGGGACCTTGGCGGTGCCGAGCCGCTGGCCCCGGAGCGGTTATTTGAAGCGCCGTTCCACGCCTTTTTCGACGAGGATCTTTGCGGAAATCTCCTCCACCGAGAAATGCGTGGAGTTGATGTAGGCGATGTTTTCGCGGCGGAACAGGCTTTCGACCTCGCGTACCTCGAATTCGCACTGGGCGAAGCTGGCGTAGCGACTGTTGGGCTTGCGCTCGTTGCGAATCGCGGTGAGGCGATCGGGGTCGATGGTCAGGCCGAACAGCTTGTGCTTGTACTGCTTGAGGGCGTTCGGCAGTTGCAGGCGCTCCATGTCCTCTTCCGTCAACGGGTAGTTGGCGGCGCGGATGCCATACTGCAGGGCCATGTACAGGCAGGTGGGCGTCTTGCCGCAGCGCGAGACGCCGACCAGGATCAGGTCGGCCTTGTCGTAGTAGTGGGTGCGGGCGCCGTCGTCGTTGTCGAGGGCGAAGTTCACCGCCTCGATGCGATCCATGTAGTTGGAGTTGTGGCCGATGGAGTGGGACTTGCCGACCGAATAGGACGAGTCGGCCGAAAGCTCCTGTTCCAGAGGCGAAAGAAAGGTGGCGAAGATATCGATCATGAAACCGTTGGATTGCGCCAGGACCGCCCGGATGTCGCGGTTCACGATGGTATCGAAGATGATCGGGCGGGCCCCGTCCGACTCGGCAGCATTATTGATTTGCTGTACCATGGCGCGCGCTTTTTCTTCGGTATCGATGTACGGTCTCGTCAGTTTGACGAAGCTGATGTTCTCGAACTGTGCCAGAAGGCTTTGGCCCAGGGTTTCGGCGGTGATACCGGTGCCGTCCGAGATGAAGAATGCGGTTCGTTTCATTTGCACCGAAAGCCTTAAGGTAGGAACGATTCTTGGCTATGATAGGCCGCGCGTTGTCAGAGGCCTTTCTGTCGCAGCATTGTCACTTATTTCTAAGGGCCAGGCCAGAATCCAGCGGAGCTGCTCCTGGCCCCGCTTGAGCTTTTCCAATTCAATAGTGGAGAGATCACCTTGGTAGAGTACGTAGTTTCCCTCGATAAGCTCGGCGTCCATGATGTAGAGCATGTGGGGGGCAAGAACGCATCCCTCGGCGAGATGATCAGCAACCTGGCCGGTGCCGGCGTTTCCGTACCCGGCGGATTTGCCACCACCGCCCAGGCCTACCGTGACTTCCTCGAGCAGAGTGGCCTCAACGACCGTATCCACGCGGCCCTGGACGCCCTGGACGTCGACGACGTCAACGCCCTGGCCAAGACCGGCGCGCAGATCCGCCAGTGGGTGATGGAAGCCGAGTTCCCAGCCCGTCTCGACAGCGAGATCCGCCAGGCCTTCGCCGCCCTGGCCAACGGCAACGACAACCTCGCCGTGGCAGTGCGTTCCTCCGCTACCGCCGAAGACCTTCCGGACGCCTCGTTCGCCGGCCAGCAGGAAACCTTCCTCAATATCCGCGGCGTGGACAATGTGATCCGCGCAGCAAAAGAGGTCTTTGCCTCCCTGTTCAACGACCGCGCCATCGCCTACCGCGTGCACCAGGGCTTCGATCACAAGCTGGTCGCCTTGTCCGCCGGCGTGCAGCGCATGGTCCGCTCGGAAACCGGCACCGCCGGGGTGATGTTCACCCTGGACACCGAATCCGGCTTCCGCGACGTGGTCTTCATCACCGGTGCCTACGGCCTGGGCGAGACCGTGGTTCAGGGCGCGGTGAACCCCGACGAGTTCTACGTCCACAAGCCGACCCTGGAAGCCGGGCGTCCGGCCATCCTGCGCCGCAACCTGGGTAGCAAGGCGATCAAGATGATCTACGGCGACGAAGCCAAGGCCGGTCGCTCGGTCAAGGTAGTGGACGTCGATCGCGCCGATCGCGCCCGCTTCGCCCTGAGCGACGCCGAGGTCACCGAGCTGGCCAAGCAGGCCATGATCATCGAGAAGCACTATGGCCGCCCGATGGACATCGAATGGGCCAAGGACGGTGACGACGGCAAGCTGTACATCGTCCAGGCACGCCCGGAAACCGTGAAGAGCCGCGCCAGCGCCACGGTCATGGAGCGCTACCTGCTGAAAGAGAAGGGGACCGTCCTGGTGGAAGGACGTGCCATCGGCCAGCGCATCGGTGCCGGTCCGGTCAAGGTGATCAACGACGTGTCGGAAATGGACAAGGTCCAACCGGGTGACGTCCTGGTCTCCGACATGACCGACCCGGACTGGGAGCCGGTGATGAAGCGCGCCAGCGCCATCGTCACCAACCGCGGCGGGCGTACCTGCCACGCGGCGATCATCGCTCGCGAACTGGGCATCCCGGCGGTGGTCGGTTGCGGCAATGCCACCCAGATCCTGCAGGATGGCCAGGGGGTGACCGTTTCCTGTGCCGAAGGCGATACCGGCTTCATCTTCGAAGGCGAACTCGGTTTCGATGTGCGCAAGAACTCGGTCGACGCCATGCCCGACCTTCCGTTCAAGATCATGATGAACGTCGGCAATCCCGATCGCGCTTTCGATTTCGCCCAGTTGCCGAACGAAGGCGTGGGCCTGGCCCGCCTCGAATTCATCATCAACCGCATGATCGGCGTGCACCCCAAGGCGTTGCTGAACTTCGCCGGCCTGCCGGCGGACATCAAGGAAAGCGTGGAGAAGCGCATCGCCGGCTATCCCGATCCGGTCGGCTTCTACGTCGAGAAGCTGGTGGAGGGCATCAGCACCCTGGCCGCGGCGTTCTGGCCGAAGAAGGTCATCGTGCGCCTGTCCGACTTCAAGTCCAATGAGTACGCCAACCTGATCGGCGGCAAGCTCTACGAGCCGGAAGAAGAGAACCCGATGCTCGGCTTCCGTGGCGCCTCGCGCTACATCAGCGAGTCGTTCCGCGACTGCTTCGAGCTGGAGTGTCGTGCGCTGAAGAAGGTCCGCAACGAAATGGGCCTGACCAACGTCGAGATCATGGTGCCCTTCGTGCGCACCCTGGGCGAGGCGAGCCAGGTGGTCGAGCTGCTGGCCGGGAACGGCCTGAAGCGCGGCGAGAACGGACTGAAGGTCATCATGATGTGCGAACTGCCGTCGAACGCCCTGCTGGCCGACGAGTTCCTCGAGTTCTTCGATGGCTTCTCCATCGGTTCCAACGACCTGACCCAGCTGACCCTGGGCCTGGATCGCGATTCCGGCATCGTTGCCCACCTGTTCGACGAGCGCAATCCGGCGGTGAAGAAGCTGCTGGCCAACGCCATCGCTGCCTGCAACAAGGCCGGCAAGTACATCGGCATCTGCGGCCAGGGTCCGTCGGACCACCCGGACCTGGCCCGCTGGCTGATGGAGCAGGGCATCGAGAGCGTCTCGTTGAACCCCGACTCGGTGCTGGATACCTGGTTCTTCCTCGCCGAGGGGCAAGACCAGGCCTGATCGGTCCTCGCTGTATCCGGAAAGGGCGGGTAACACCGCCCTTTTTCGTGCCTCCTGTACAAGACAAGCATGCAAAGCAGTAGTCGCCTCTTTCCTGTCGCCCTGGTCAGCGCCGAATTGCGCGCCGACCTTACCGAAGACATCTACCGCCTGAAGCCCGGCAACAGCCCCGATGCCAGCGTCGAGCTGGTCGTAACCCGGCTCGGACAGCAGGCCGCCGGCGAGCGGCGCGGACCGCCTGTGATCCTCCTGCACGGGAGTTTTTCCAACCGCCGCTTCTGGTACTCGCCGCGTGCGCTCGGATTAGGTCCTTACCTGGCGCGGGCGGGGTTCGATGTCTGGCTGCCGGAAATGCGCGGCCATGGCCTGTCGATTCGCAACGATGGTTACCGGGACAACCGGGTCGCCGACTACGCGCGCTACGACCTGCCGGCGCTGGCCTCCTTCATCCACGAGCAGTGCGGGCAGCCGGCGCACTGGATTGGCCACTCCCTCGGTGGGGTGGTGCTGGCGGCGGGGCTGGGCGGGGGCTACCTGGACCAGGCACGGATCGCTTCCGTGGCGTTGTTCGGTAGCCAGGTCAGCACCGCGCACTGGCTGTTCAGGTTGCCCATGGCAGGCATCCTCGCGCGCCTGCTGCTGCGCCGCGTCGACGCGCTATCCGGAAGCCGTTGGCGGCAGGGCCCGGAAGACGAGCCGGTCGGCGTGGCGCTGGAGGTCCTGCGTTGGCATGGGCTGTTCGGCCGCTTCGGCGAGCCGGGCAACGACTGGTGGAAGGGGCTCGCCGCAGTCGACGTGCCGCTATTGGCGGTCGCCGGGGCTGGGGACCGGCAGGACCCGTCCTGGGCCTGTCGCAAGTTGTTCGAGCAGTTCGCCTCGTCCGAGCGCGAATACCTGTTGCTCGGACGCGAGGCTGGCTACGCCGAGGACTACGGGCATATCGAGATGCTGATCGGCAAGGCGGCCCAGCTAGAGGTCTGGCCCTTGGTGGAGCGCTGGCTGCGCCAGCGATCGCCGGCGGGCGACGAATCCGCGTGGAGTGAGGCGCTAGACGTATCGGAAGCCGGAATCAGCGGCTAACATGTGACGCAAATGGCGGCTCCGGTCACGCCGGCGCCGCCGGGGCGGGCGGCCGATGATCCTCCGGAGCTGCCCGAGCCGATCCCTTCACCCACAGGAGCTTCCCATGCATTACGTCACTCCCGATCTGTGCGATGCCTATCCTGAGCTGGTCCAGGTCGTCGAACCCATGTTCAGCAACTTCGGCGGCCGCGACTCCTTCGGCGGCGAGATCGTCACCATCAAGTGCTTCGAAGACAATTCGCTGGTCAAGGAGCAGGTCGACAAGGACGGCAAGGGCAAGGTCCTGGTCGTCGATGGCGGTGGTTCGCTGCGCCGCGCCCTGCTGGGCGACATGCTGGCCGAGAAAGCGGCGAAGAACGGCTGGGAAGGGATCGTCGTGTATGGCTGCATCCGTGACGTCGACGTGATCGCCCAGACCGACCTCGGCGTCCAGGCCCTGGCCAGTCATCCGCTGAAGACCGACAAGCGCGGCATCGGCGATCTGAACGTCACCGTGACCTTCGGCGGCGTCACCTTCCGCCCCGGCGAGTTCGTGTATGCCGACAACAACGGCATCATCGTTTCTCCGCAGGCCTTGAAGATGCCCGAATAGGGCTTTTTAACAGCCGTTCCGGCCCCGGTGACGCAGGCAGCGTCCCGGGGCTTTTTGCTGGAATGAACCCGGGGTGCGCATACGGGTCTCAGGACTGGCTTTAAGGTTGTGCCGCAAGTCCATGAATTGACTGGTACCGGACTTGTGTTTTTACTGTCGAAATGGTCGTTTTACCAAGGGAAGCGCAATGCAAGCGTACGAGTCGGGTGATGAGCGCGGCCTGATCTATGGCTACGTCCTCAACGGGCGTGGCGGCGGACGCCGTGTCGGACGCAACCAGATAGCGGTGCTCGACCTGCTGCCGGAGGAGAGCCTTTGGCTGCACTGGGACCGCGGCGTACCGGAAGCGCAGGCCTGGCTGCGGGATTCCGCGGGGCTCAGCGAGTTCGCCTGCGATCTGCTGCTGGAGGAGGCGACTCGCCCCCGTTTGCTCGATCTCGGGGCCGAAAGCCTGCTGGTGTTCCTCCGTGGAGTGAACCTGAATCCGGGCGCGGAGCCGGAAGACATGGTTTCGCTGCGGGTATTCGCCGACGCGCGCCGGGTGATCTCGCTGCGCCTGCGGCCGCTGAAGGCGGTGGCCGATCTGCTCGAGGACCTGGAGGCGGGGAAAGGGCCGAAGACGGCATCCGAGGTCGTGTACTACCTCGCGCACTACCTGACCGATCGCGTCGACACGCTGATCAGCGGGATAGCCGACCAGCTCGATGCTGTCGAGGAACTGGTCGAGGCGGACGAGCGCGCCAGTCCCGACCAGCACCAGTTGCGTACCCTGCGCCGCCGGTCGGCGGGGTTGCGGCGCTACCTGGCGCCGCAGCGGGACATCTACTCGCAACTGGCGCGCTACAAGCTGTCCTGGTTCGTCGAGGACGACGCCGATTACTGGAACGAGCTGAACAACCGGCTGACGCGGAATCTCGAAGAGCTCGAGTTGATACGGGAGCGCATCAGCGTCCTGCAGGAAGCCGAGTCGCGGCGAATCACCGAACGGATGAACCGCACCATGTATCTCCTTGGTATAATCACCGGCTTTTTCCTGCCGATGAGCTTCGTCACCGGCCTGCTGGGAATCAATGTCGGCGGCATTCCGGGGGCGGATGCACCGCATGGGTTCTGGCTGGCCTGCCTGCTGATCGGCGGGGTCGCCACCTTCCAGTGGTGGGTATTTCGTCGGCTGCGCTGGCTCTGACGTGACCTGGGGTGAGGAGAGGGCGTCACTCCCTCGTACAGACATGAGGTGTGCATGCACGATCCGTTCGAAGAGTCCCTGCGGGACCTGCTCAAGGCTTCGGCTCCCCAGCCGGACGACGACGCGCGTCTGGGACGGGTGCTGAAGACCGCCAATCGCCAGGTTGGCGCCGGTGACCTGTTCAGCCTCATGGGGCACTGGCTGCAGGCGCTGATGATCGGCATCAACAACGGTTCGCCGCATCTGGCGCCGGTTTCCCGTATTTCCGCGAAAAACGCATCTTCTGCTGACAAGGCTGAGTGAACATGCAATTCGATATCTGGACCCAGAGCTTGCTGACCGCGATGAACACCCTGTGGGGCAAGCTGGCAGGCTTCATTCCCAACCTGCTCGGCGCCCTGGTGGTCGTTCTGCTCGGCTTCGTCATCGCCAAGCTGCTCGATGCGCTGCTTTCCAAGCTGCTGGCCAAGCTGGGCCTGGACCGGCTGATGGGTGGCACCGGCCTGACCAAGCTGCTGGCCCGGGTCGGCATCCAGGTTCCGGTCTCGACGCTGGTCGGCAAGATCGTCTACTGGTTCGTGCTGCTCGTCTTCCTCGTATCCGCCGCCGAGTCGCTCGGCCTGCAGCGGGTATCCGCCACGCTGGACGTCCTCGCCCTGTACCTGCCCAAGGTGTTCGGCGCGGCCCTGGTGCTGATCGTCGGCGTGCTCCTGGCGCAACTGGTGAACAGCGTCGTGCGCGGCGCGGCGGACGGCGTCGGCCTCGAATACGCGAACGGCCTGGGGCGGATCGCCCAGTGGCTGGTCATCATCATCAGCATCTCGGTGGCGGTGGGGCAGCTCGAGGTCAAGACCGACCTGCTCAACTACATCATCGCCATCGTCCTGATCACCGTCGGCCTGGCCGCTGCGCTGGCCCTGGGCCTGGGCAGCCGCGAGGTCGCCGGGCAGATCATTGCAGGAATCTACGTCCGCGAGCTGTATCAGGTCGGACAACAGGTGAAAGTGGGTGACGTTGAAGGCACTATTGAAGAGATAGGTACGGTCAAGACCATCCTGCTGACGGAAGAGGGAGAGCTTGTGTCGCTGGCCAACCGTCTACTGCTCGATCAGCGAGTTACCAGCCGCTGATCCGGGAGAGATAATGGACGTGGCTGCTCTGCAGGGCGGCCCGGCTTACGATATGACTGGCCTGATCTCACTTGAATAAGCCTCACCCCCTGTCACAGCGGTATGACCCACGCCAGCTTTCCGATGAAGAGCTGGTCGAGCGTGCGCACTCGGAGCTGTTCCACGTGACGCGCGCCTATGAAGAATTGATGCGGCGTTACCAGCGCACGCTGTTCAACGTCTGTGCCCGCTACCTGGGCAACGACCGCGACGCGGACGACGTGTGCCAGGAGGTGATGCTGAAAGTTTTGTACGGGTTGAAGAACTTTGAGGGCAAGTCGAAGTTCAAAACATGGCTATATAGCATCACGTACAACGAGTGCATCACGCAGTACCGCAAGGAGCGCCGCAAGCGCCGATTGATGGATGCGCTCAGCCTCGACCCGCTGGAGGAGGCTTCCGAGGAGAAGTCGCCGAAGGTTGAGGAGCGGGGCGGATTGGATCGTTGGCTCGTCCATGTCAATCCGATAGATCGGGAGATTCTGGTTCTTCGCTTCGTCGCGGAACTGGAGTTTCAGGAGATAGCGGATATCATGCACATGGGTCTGAGTGCGACGAAAATGCGCTACAAGCGGGCACTGGACCGCCTGCGCGAAAAGTTTTCAGATGCGACCGAAACATAGTTGGGTAAATATTGTCTCTCTATGCGGGAAGTTCTGATAAACTTGCCACCCAAGTTGTGCGGCTGATTGTTGGACAACTAACTGACCATCAAGATGGGGATTTAACGGATGAAACTGAAGAACACCTTAGGCGTTGTCATCGGCTCGCTGGTTGCCGCTTCGGCAATGAACGCCTTTGCCCAGGGCCAGAACTCGGTAGAGATCGAAGCCTTCGGCAAGCGCTACTTCACCGACAGCGTTCGCAACATGAAGAACGCGGACCTGTACGGCGGCTCGATCGGTTACTTCCTGACCGACGACGTCGAGCTGGCGCTGTCCTACGGTGAGTACCATGACGTTCGTGGCACCTACGAAACCGGCAACAAGAAGGTCCACGGCAACCTGACCTCTCTGGACGCCATCTACCACTTCGGTACCCCGGGCGTAGGTCTGCGTCCGTACGTGTCGGCTGGTCTGGCTCACCAGAACATCACCAACATCAACAGCGACAGCCAAGGCCGTCAGCAGATGACCATGGCCAACATCGGCGCTGGTCTGAAGTACTACTTCACCGAGAACTTCTTCGCCAAGGCCAGCCTCGACGGCCAGTACGGTCTGGAGAAGCGTGACAACGGTCACCAGGGCGAGTGGATGGCTGGCCTGGGCGTCGGCTTCAACTTCGGTGGTTCGAAAGCCGCTCCGGCTCCGGAACCGGTTGCCGACGTTTGCTCCGACTCCGACAACGACGGCGTTTGCGACAACGTCGACAAGTGCCCGGATACCCCGGCCAACGTCACCGTTGACGCCAACGGCTGCCCGGCTGTCGCCGAAGTCGTACGCGTACAGCTGGACGTGAAGTTCGACTTCGACAAGTCCAAGGTCAAAGAGAACAGCTACGCTGACATCAAGAACCTGGCTGACTTCATGAAGCAGTACCCGTCCACTTCCACCACCGTTGAAGGTCACACCGACTCCGTCGGCACCGACGCTTACAACCAGAAGCTGTCCGAGCGTCGTGCCAACGCCGTTCGTGACGTACTGGTCAACGAGTACGGTGTAGAAGGTGGTCGCGTGAACGCTGTTGGTTACGGCGAGTCCCGCCCGGTTGCCGACAACGCCACCGCTGAAGGCCGCGCTATCAACCGTCGCGTTGAAGCCGAAGTAGAAGCTGAAGCCAAGTAATCGGCTGAGCCTCTAAGGAAAAACCCGGCTCAGGCCGGGTTTTTCTTTGCCTGGAAAAAGACCGCTCGTCAGGCGCTCAGGGAAATCGGTTGCGACACGATGTCGCGGGTTACTTCGCCGATCACCAGGATCGCCGGGCTTTTCAAGGCGAAACGTCCGGCGTCCCGCAGTAGCTCGCCGAGGTTGCTGCGGCATTCGCGCTGGTTGCCCAAGGTGGCGTTCTCGATCATCGCCAGCGGCGTATCCTCGGCCATGCCTCCAGCCAGCAGCCCGGCCTGGATCTCCGCGAGTCGGGCGACGCCCATGTAGACCACCAGCGTGGTACCGCTGCGTGCCAGGGCTTCCCAGGCCAGCGGGCTGTCGTCCTGGGTATGCGCGGTCACCAGGGTCACGCCGCGGCTGATGCCGCGGTAGGTCAGCGGTATGCCGCAGGCAGTGGCGCCAGCCAGCCCGGCGGTGATGCCGTTCACTATCTCGCTGTCTATCCCGTGCCGGGCCAGCCATTCGGCTTCTTCGCCGGCGCGGCCGAAGATGCATGGATCGCCGCCTTTCAGGCGCACCACGCTGCGTCCCTGGCGGGCATGCCGCAGCATCAGGCGCTGGATGAAGTCCTGCGGTGTGGAGCGGCAGCCGCCGCGTTTGCCGACCCGGACCAGCCGGGCGGACGGACAGTGCTCCAGTATGCTCGGGTTGACCAGATCGTCGACCATCACCACATCCGCGTCCTGCAGGGCGCGAACTGCCTTCAGGGTCAACAGTTCCGGATCGCCGGGACCCGCACCCACCAGCCAGACCTTACCGCTCATCGTCGTTCTCCTCAGGCATTCGCCGCCATGGGCCGGGGGGCCGCCAGCAGTCTCTTGATTTCCGGTACGCAGGAGCCGCAGCCGGTGCCGCAGCCGAACTCGCGCTTCAATCCGTCCAGGTCCAATCCGCGGGCGATGCCGCCGAGCACCGTTTGCTGGCTGACGTTCTGGCAACTGCACAGGGTCTTGCCGCCCGCACCCTGGCTGGGTCGTCCCGGTGCCGCGCCGAGTGGGGCGAGCAGCCAGCGGCGTAGCTCGCTATCGGCCCGGCCGGTAAGCCAGAGCTCTTTCAACCAGTCGCGGGCGAGGGTTTCGCCGGCGAGCCGGACGGCGACGATGCGCCCGTCTTCGAGGCGCACGCGCTTGCCGATGGCGCGCCGGGGGTCGTCGTAGGCGAGGATCGGCCCGTCGAGCAATTCGAGTTGGCGATCTATCCGCTCCAGCAGGTCTGCGCCAGGTGCCTCATGGTGTGCGGCGCTGACCAGCAGGGCGGGGCGCTCGCGTCCGGCGAGACTGAAGCTGGCGTGGTCGAAGACTTCGCACAGCGCACGGAGGGCCTCGAAACGCGCCTGGATATCGGTTTCCACCAGCGCGAACAGGCGCCAGGGCAGTTCGACGGATTCGACCTGAACCCCGGCGTGCTTGAGTTCGGGTTGTTTCGACAGGGGGTCGAACGCCGGCAGGGTCAGGACATTGCAGCCCAGGCCCTTGAGGAAGCGATCGCCCCAGTGCATCGGCAGGAAGGCCTGGCCGGGGCGCACCGAGTCGTCTGCACACACTGGCAGGATCAGGGCGCCACGCCGGCTCTTCAGGCGCACGAGCTGCCCGTCCTGCAGTTGGCGGCGGCGCAGTTCCTCGGGATGCAGGTGCACCAGGGCCTCCTCTTCATGGCCGAACAGGCGTGCGCAGGTGCCGGTCCGGCTCATGCCGTGCCACTGGTCGCGCAAGCGTCCGGTATTGAGGGTCAGCGGGTAGCGCGCGTCGCGTTTTTCCTGGGCGGCGCGGTAGGGTTCGGCGACCAGTTGCGCGCGTCCCGAGGCGGTAGGGAAGCGGCCGTCTGCATAGAGCCGTGCGGTGCCGTGCTCCGCGCCAGTGGGAAATGGCCATTGCTGCGGCCCCAGGCGGTCGAGCAGTGCGTAGCTGAGGCCGGAAAGATCGAGGTCGCGGCCGGCGGTAAGCAGCTTGTATTCGTCGAACAGGCTGCGGCTGTCGGCAAAGGCGAACAGGCCGGGTTTAGCGGGTCGCAGGTGCCCTTCCAGGCGGCGCGCGAAGTCGCAGACGATGTTCCAGTCCTGGCGTGCTTCCCCGGGGGGCGGAACGGCCCGACGGACATGACTGACCCGCCGTTCCGAATTGGTCACGGAGCCTTCCTTTTCTCCCCAGGATGCGGCTGGAAGCAAAAGGTCGGCGTATTGGCAGGTTTCCGTGCCGGCGAAGGCTTCCTGGACCACCACGAAGGGACAGCGGGCAAGGGCCTCGTGGATCTTGCGCTGGTCCGGCAGCGATTGCGCGGGGTTGGTACAGGCGATCCAGAGCGCCTTGATCCGGCCGTCGTGGACCGCATCGAACAGCTCGATGGCGCTGAGACCGGGGGACGTGGGCAACTGTTCCACGCCCCAGTAGTGCGCCACCTCGGCGCGATGGCCGGGATCGGCGGCTTCGCGGTGGCCGGGCAGCAGGTTGGCCAGGCTGCCGGTCTCGCGACCGCCCATGGCGTTCGGCTGGCCGGTGAGGGAAAACGGCCCGCATCCGGCGCGGCCGATCTTGCCGGTGGCCAGGTGCAGGTTGATCAGTGCGCTGTTCTTGGCGCTGCCGGCGCTGGACTGGTTGAGCCCCATGCACCAGAGCGAAAGGAAGCGCGGCGAACGGCCGATCCATTCGGCGCAGCGCTGCAGGTCGGCGCGGTCGATGCCACAGATGTCGGCGACGGCGGCCGGGGTGTAGTCGCGCACCAGTTCCTTCAGGTCGGCGAAACCTTCGGTATGCTCGGCGATGAACGAACGGTCGATCCAGTCCTCCCAGAGCAGGATATGCAGGATGCCGTGGAACAGTGCGACGTCGGTGCCGGGCAGCAGCGCCAGGTGCAGGTCGGCCAGCTCGCAGGTGTCGGTGCGCCGCGGGTCGATCACCACGATGCGCATCTCCGGCCGAGCGGCCTTGGCGGCTTCCAGGCGACGGAACAGGACCGGGTGGGCGAAGGCCATGTTGCTGCCGGCGATCAGCACGCAATCGGCGCAGTCGAGGTCTTCGTAGCTGCAGGGCGGTGCGTCGGCGCCCAGGCTGCGCTTGTAGCCGACCACCGCCGAGGACATGCACAGGCGCGAATTGCTGTCGATGTTGTTGGTGCCGACCAGGGCCCGCGCCAGCTTGTTGAAGGCGTAGTAGTCCTCGGTCAGCAACTGGCCGGAGATATAGAAGGCCACGCTGTCCGGCCCGTGTTCGCGAATGGTCTCGGCGAAACGCCCGGCGGCATGTTCCAGGGCACTCTCCCAGTCGCTGCGAGCCCGCGCCATTTGCTTGCCGAGGCGCAGTTGGGGGTACAGCGCGCGGGCCTGGAGGTCGCCGGTCAGGTGCAGGCTGGCGCCTTTGCTGCAGAGTCTGCCGAAGTTGGCCGGGTGCCGCGGGTCGCCTTGCACGCCGAGGATGCGTTCGCCGTCGTGTTCGATCAGGACGCCACAACCCACGCCGCAGTAGCAGCAGGTCGAAGCGGTGGTGCGCAGCGGGGAATCTGTCGACATGCTCGGCTCCTGTTATCGGCGAGAGATCAGGCGCACAGCGCCACGCTGTCCAGGCCGAGCAGCACCCGTCCGTTCTCCACCCGCACCGGGTGGCGATGGGCGCAGCCCTGGTCCGGGGCCACGGCTTCGCCGCTCTCCAGTTCGATCTGCCAGTTGTGCAACGGACAGGCCACTCGCTTGCCGTAGATCAGGCCCTGGGACAGCGGGCCGCCCTTGTGCGGGCAGCGGTCATCGAGGGCGAAGACCTGGTCGTCGGCGGCGCGGAAGATGGCGATGTCGCCTTTCGGGCCGGCGACCACGCGCGAGCCCAGCGGGTTGATTTCATCGAGGGCGCAGATATCCAGCCAGTTCATCGGTTCACTCCGGTAGGGGGAGGGCCGCCGTGGGACGGCCCGGACAAGGGATTCAGACGTTTTCCAGTTGCTTGAGCGGAATCCGTTCGAACTCCTTCTTCAATTGCGGCTGTTCGATGCGCTGCTTCCATGGGTCCTGCTCGAAGGAGAGGGCGAATTGCAGGCGGTCGTTGAGCGCCTTGCGGTTTTCCGCGTCCTCGACCACCGCCTTGCGGATGTGCTCCATGCCGACCCGCTGCAGGTAATGCACCGTGCGCTCCAGGTAGAAGGCTTCCTCGCGGTAGAGCTGGAGGAAGGCGCCGTTGTATTCGCGCACTTCTTCGGCGGTCTTGAGCTTGACGAAGAACTCCGCGACCTCGGTCTTGATCCCGCCGTTGCCGCCGATGTACATCTCCCAACCGGAGTCCACGCCGATGATGCCGACGTCCTTGATCCCGGCCTCGGCGCAATTGCGCGGGCAGCCGGAGACCGCCAGCTTGACCTTGTGCGGCGACCACATGTTGAACAGGTCGTGTTCCAGATCGATGCCCAGCTGCGTCGAGTTTTGCGTGCCGAAGCGGCAGAACTCGCTGCCGACGCAGGTCTTCACGGTGCGGATGGATTTGCCGTAGGCATGTCCGGAGGGCATGTCGAGGTCTTTCCAGATGGCCGGCAGATCGTCCTTCTTCACCCCCAGTAGGTCGATGCGCTGGCCGCCGGTGACCTTGACCATCGGCACCTGGTACTTGTCGGCGACGTCGGCGATGCGCCGCAACTCGGCGGCGTTGGTCACGCCGCCCCACATCCGCGGTACCACCGAGTAGGTGCCGTCCTTCTGGATGTTGGCGTGGGCTCGTTCGTTGATCAGGCGCGACTGCGGATCGTCCTTGGCTTCTCCCGGCCAGGTTGAGATCAGGTAGTAGTTCAGGGCCGGGCGGCAGGTGGCACAGCCGTTCGGGGTCTTCCAGTCCATGAAGCGCATGGCGGCGTCGAGACTGGTCAGCCGGTGTTCGCGAATGGCCTTGCGGATCTGCCCGTGGTTGAGGTCGCTGCAGCCGCAGATGGCCTTCTCGCTCTTCGGCTTGACGTCGGCGGCGCCGCCGACGGTGCTGATCAGGATCTGTTCCACCAATCCCGCGCAGGAGCCACAGGAGCTGGCGGCCTTGGTGTGTTTCTTGACTTCGTCGACGCTGAACAGGCCGTGTTCTTGTATGGCCTTGACGATGGTGCCCTTGCAGACGCCGTTGCAGCCGCATACTTCGGCCGTGTCGGGCATGCTCGCGGCGCTGTTCTGGCCCTGGTGGCCGACATCGCCGAGGGCGTTCTCGCCGAACATCAGGTGGTCGCGGATCTGCGCGACGTTGTGGTTCTCGCGGATCTGCCGGAAGTACCAGCCGCCGTCGGCGGTGTCGCCGTAGAGACAGGCGCCGACCAGTACATCGTCCTTGATCACCAGCTTCTTGTAGACGCCGCCGATGGGGTCGGAAAGGGTGATGGTCTCGCTGCCTTCGCCGCCGATGAAGTCGCCGGCGGAGAACAGGTCGATACCGGTCACCTTGAGCTTGGTCGAGGTCACCGAGCCCTGGTAGCGGGCGTAACCGAGATGAGCCAGGTGGTTGGCGCAGACCTTGGCCTGCTCGAACAGCGGCGCAACCAGGCCGTAGGCGATGCCACGGTGGTTGGCGCATTCGCCGACCGCATAGATGCGTGGGTCGTAGGTCTGCAGGGTGTCATTGACCAGGATGCCGCGGTTGCAGGGGATGCCCGCGCTTTCGGCCAGCTCGGTATTGGGGCGGATGCCGGCGGCCATTACCACCAGGTCGGCGGGAATCACGTCGCCGTCGTTGAACTGCACGGCACAGACCCGGCCGCTGCCGTTGTCCATCAGTTCCTGGGTCTGGGTGTTCAGGCGGAAGCGGATGCCGCGGGCTTCCAGCGCGCCTTGCAGGAGTTTGCCGGCGGTGCGGTCCAGTTGGCGTTCCAGCAGCCAGTCGGAGAGGTGCACGACGGTCACGTCCATGCCGCGTTGCTTGAGGCCGTTGGCCGCCTCCAGGCCGAGCAGGCCGCCGCCGATCACCACCGCGTGGCTGTGGGTCCGGGCGCAGTCGATCATGGCCTGGGTGTCGGCGATGTCGCGGTAGCCGATCACGCCCTGCAGGCGATTGCCGGGTATCGGCAGGATGAAGGGGACCGAGCCGGTGGCCAGCAGCAGGCGGTCGTACTCGGCCTCGCTGCCGTCCGCGGCGACCACCCTGCGGCGGACCCGGTCGATCTGCACCACCTTGCGGTCGAGGAGGAGCTTGATGCCGTTTTCCGCATACCAGTTGAGGTCGTTGAGGACGATTTCCTCGAAGGTCTGCTCGCCGGCCAGTACCGGGGACAGCAGGATGCGGTTGTAGTTGGGATGGGGCTCGGCGCCGAACACCGTGATGTCGTAGAAGTCCGAGTTGAGCTTGAGCAGTTCTTCCAGGGTACGGACCCCGGCCATGCCGTTGCCGACCATCACCAGCTTGATCTTCTTCATGCGGAGTAGCTCCTGCATAAGGTTGGCGCAAACAAAAAAGGCGTCCCGCTGTTGCCAGCAGGACGCCTTTGTCCAGGTCCCGTTCGGTCGGGAAACGCCGCCTCGTCGTTGAGGCAGGCGCTTTGTTGTCGATTGTCGGGAGAACCCAAGCAGGCGCCGTGCCAACTTGCGCTATTGCCTATCTCCATGGCCTTGCAGGGATAACGCGGGGGCTCCCCGCGGTCTTTCTGCTCCGTGCCGGGGCGTATCGCACCGGGCTGGTGCCACTCAGCCCTTCAGCCAGACCAGGAGTAGCGCCAGGTTGGCGGCCAGGGACAGCAGGGCGATGGCGCGCCAGGTCTGCAGCGGTTCGCGCTCCAGCAATGGGCGGGGTGCCGCGGCCGGCAACGCTTCTCCCTGTTGCAGCGAGAGCAGCCATTCCTCGGCGGTCTCGAAGCGCTGTGCGGGGTCGCAGGCGACGGCGCGCAGCAGCAGGTCGTCGATCCAGGCCGGCAGGTCGGGGCGATAGCGGCTGGGCGGGACGGGGCGACCGAAGCGCGGGTGCTGGAAGGCTTCGATCTCGCCATAGGGATAGCGCCCGGTCAGCGCCTGGTAGAGGCAGACGCCGGTGGCGTAGAGATCCTGGCGCACCGAGGGCGAGGTGCCGGAGAAGCACTCCGGCGCCAGGTAGCTGGGCGTACCCGGTAGCAGATGGGGGTCTTCGCGCGACAATCCCGGACACCAGGCCAGGCCGAAATCCAGCAGGCGCAGCTCGCCGTCGCGGCCGAGGTGGAGATTTTCCGGCTTGAGGTCGCGGTGCAGCAGGTTGCGTCGATGCAACTGGCCAAGCCCGCGCAGCAGCTGGTTGGCCAGCCCCAGCCACTCCGGCAGCGACAGCGGGCCATGGTTGCGCAAGCGCTCGGCGAGAGTCTCTCCGGGGTGCTCGCGCATCAGGTAATACAGATGCTGGCGCTGCGCCAATCCGTGCAACTCGGGGAAATGCCGGCCCTGGACGCGGCGCAGGAACCATTCCTCGAGCAGCAGGGCCTGGGTTGCCAGCGGATCGTCGGCACGTGCGGCGGGAAGGGTCTTCAGCAGCCAGGGTTGGCCCTGGCCATCCTCGACCCGGTAGAGCAGGGACTGGCGGGATTCGCCGAGCAACTGCCGGACCCGCCAGCCTTCGAAGAGCTGGTCGGGCTTCAGCGGTGGCGGCAGTGGCCAGTGGCCCAGTTGCGCGAGGGCGTCGCCGAGGCTGCCTGCGGGCACGGCTTCCACGCGCACCAGCAGGGCGCTGGCGTTGTCCTGGCTGCCTGCCAGGTGGGCGGCGCGAACCAGAGCCTCGGCGCTGCGCTGCGGCTCTTCGGCGTTGCGCAGGATGCTGCGGATGCCGCTGTCGCCCAGCGTCGCCCAGACGCCGTCGCTGACCAGTAGCCACTGGCTGCCGGGCTCCAGATCGCCTTCCAGATAGTCGACCACCAGATGCTGGTCCAGTCCCAGGGCGCGGGTCAGCACGTGTTGCATGTGCGGCTGTTCCCAGACGTGGTCGCTGGTCTGCCGGAGCAACTCGCCGTCGCGCCACAGGTAGGCCCGGCAATCGCCGACGTGGGCCAGGGTGTAGCGGGTGCCGCGCAGCACCAGGGCGGTGAGGGTGGTGAGCAGCGGCTGGCCGCCGCCGTTGGCCTGTAGCCAGCGGTTCTGCGCCAGCAGCAGGCGGTCCAGGGACTGCACGATGGCCCAGGTTTCCGGAGTCGCATAGTAATCCAGGGCCAGCGCTTGCAGGCTGCTGCGCGCCGCCAGGCCGCCATCGGCGCACTGGCTGACACCGTCGGCGATGGCCAGCAGGTGTCCCTTGCTGGCGGCCAGGGCCGGCGCCGGGGTGACCACCCGCAGCGCGTCCTGGTTTTCCGTGCGAGGCCCGCAGGCGCTGGCCTCGCCGATGCTCAGTCGCAGCCCCACGCTCAGACCCGCGCGGCGGTAACCGCGGCCGAGCCCCAGGTGGTGCGCCAGCGCCGCTTCACCCCGTGGAGGCCGAACCAGGCCAGCACGCCGAGACTGGCGAACAGCCACAGGCCGAGCTGGTAGTCGCCGGTGCTTTGCTTGATCGCGCCGAGGCCGGCAGTCAGGCAGAAGCCGCCGATGCCGCCGGCCATGCCGATCAGCCCGGTCATCACGCCGATTTCCTTGTGGAAGCGCTGCGGTACCAACTGGAACACCGCGCCATTGCCGGCACCGAGACTGAGCATGGCGACCACGAACAGGCCGAGGGCGGCCATCGCGCTGGGCAAGTGGAAACCGACCGCGGCGATGCAGATGGCGGCCAGGGTGTACACCATCAGCAGGCTGCGGATGCCGCCGATGCGATCGGCGAGGGCGCCACCGAGCGGGCGCATCAGGCTGCCGGCGAAGACGCAGGCGGCGGTGTAGTAGCCGGCGGTCACCGGGTTCAGGCCGTACTGGTCGTGGAAATAGCCGGGCAGGGTGCTGGCCAGGCCGAGGAAGCCGCCGAAGGTGACGCTGTAGAAGAACATGAACCACCAGCTGTCGCGGTCGCCGAGGGCTTTCAGGTAATCGCCCATGGCCTTGGGCGCCGGCCGCTGCGGGGCGTTGCGCGCGACCATGGCGAACACCAGGAGGGTCAGGACGAGCGGCAGCAGGGCGAAGCCGAACACATTGTTCCAGCCGAACGCGGCGGCCAGGCCGGGGGCGAAGAGGGCGGCGAGCACGGTGCCGGAGTTGCCCGCGCCGGCGATGCCCATGGCCTTGCCCTGGTGTTGCGGCGGGTACCATTGCGATGCGAGCGGCAGGGCCACGGCGAAGGATGCCCCGGCGAAGCCGAGGAACAACCCCAGCAGCAGTGCCTGCGCATAGCTGTTCACGCCCAGCAGCCAGGCGGCCGCCAGGGCGGCGATGACGATGACCTGGGCGAGGATGCCGGCGCTCTTCGGCGACCAGCGATCGGCCAGCAGGCCGAGCAGGAAGCGCAGTACGGCGCCGGCGAGGATCGGCGTGGCGACCATCATCGCGCGCTGCTGGGTGCTCAGTTGCAGATCGCCGGCAATCTGCACCCCCAGCGGGCCGAGCACGTACCAGACCATGAAGCTCAGGTCGAAATAGAGAAACGCCGCGAACAGGGTCGGCGCATGGCCGGCCTTCCAGAAGCTGTTGTTCATCGAACACCTCGTATCCAGCGGAATCGGGGCGGAACGGCCGCCCGGCGGAAGTTGCATCGCTACAAGGTGAGCGTCCGACAGCGGACCACCCACCCGCCCCGACGCTGGGGCGAAACGACGAAGACGCCACGGGCCTCTGCCGGGAAGGAGAGGCCGCGCGACGTCTTTGTCGGGGATGGGTAACCGCCGTTGGCTACCGTCAGGCAGGACGTAGCAAGCTCTTTGCCAAGTTGTCGAAAGCGCGGCGTAGAGCGGTTGCAGGGACAACCATGGCGTCGGGCGTGCACGCCGCGGTGGCAGGCGTCGGGGGCTTGCACAGGGCTGGGGCGGCGCGTCCGTGCGCCGTCGGCGGTTCAGCGATGGGCGGTGTTCAGGTGGTAGATGGTCACGCGGCTGCCTTCGCCGCTGTCGCCGGCGTTGTCGTTCACGTAGGCGCCGGCCTTGAAATAGAGCAACTGGTCGTTCCAGGCGCTGCCGAGGGTCTGGTAGTAGGCGTCCTCTTCGCCGTCCTGGCTGCGCGCGCGCACCGCCAACTCGCCGCTGGAGGTGACGCGCAGGCTGTAGTTGAAGCGCTCGCCCAGGCGTACCTGCTCGAGGATCGACACGTTGCGGCTATAGGAATCGTCCGGGTGGTTGCGTACCAGCGCCTCGACCCGGCCGAGGCCTTCCTCGGGCTTGTAGTAGTACTGCAGCTTCACCAGAGGTTCGCCGTCGTCGGTCTGTGGCGACTTGCTGTGGATCTGGCCGATGATCACCTTGTTCTTCGAGGGGACCTTCTCGACGCTCATGGTCACCCGCAGTTCGTTGTCGGCCTGCCAGTAGTACCAGTTGTCGAGGCTGCCGTCGGCCTGGGTTTCGCGCAGTTCGGTGCGAGGATAGGTGCTGTCCTCGGTGTGCGAGCCGTCGATGGGCACCCAGAAGACCAGGCCGCCATCGTTGCCTTGCTGGAAGTACCGGCTCTGGTAGCCGTTGTTGAGTTGCTGGGTGGTGATCACCTGCGGGGTGGGTTCGGTGGGAATGGTAAGGTTCCAGGTGCTGAGATCGATCATGCTGAGCATCTCCTGACCGCTGAGTCGGCGGTGCGGTTCGGGCGGACGCCTGCGGCTCCTAGCCCTGGGCGTCCACTGCGGGCCTCCCTGGTCATGCTAGTCGAGGGTGGCGAGAGGGTAGCTCCCAGAACGGATAGGGCCGTTCCGGGCGCACGAGCATAGCCGCGCCGCTCTGCGCCGGGGGCCAGCAGGGTGGCTGGCGATATGATCGCCAGCTGCCCAGCTGGATTCAGCCGCCGAGCATGTCGTGCATGGCGATGATCTGCTCGGCGACTTGGATCAGCTTCTGCTGGCGGCTCATGGCCTGGCGCCGCATCAGCGTGTAGGCCTCCTCCTCGCCGCAATGCTTCATCTTCATCAGCAGGCCCTTGGCCAGCTCGATGCGCTTGCGTTCGGCCAACTGCGCCTCGCGCGCCTGCAGTTGAGCGCGCAGCGCCTGGTCGCTCTCGAAGCGCGCCATGGCCACGTCGAGGATCGGTTGCAGGCGGCTGGCCTGGATGCCTTCGACGATGTAGGCGCTGACCCCGGACTGGATGGCGCGGCGCATCACTCCCGGATCGTGCTCGTCGGTGAACATCACGATCGGGCGCGGCTGGTCGCGGCTGACCAGGCAGACCTGCTCCATCACATCGCGGCCGGGAGACTCCGTGTCGATCAGGATCACGTCGGGACGCAGCGCTTCGACGCGCGCCGGCAGGTCGATGGTTAGCCCCGACTCGTCCACCACTTCGAAACCGCTCTCGAGCAGGGCGGCCCTGAGGCGTCCGACTTTCTTCGGCGTGTCGTCGATCAGCAGGATACGCAGCATGGCGGGCGCACCAGGGTCAGGGGGCGATGCCCTGGCCGGTTTCGGCCAGGGCGTGGATCGGGAAGCTGCGGGCGTAGCCGGCGGGGTCGCTGCCGTCCCAGGTGCGCCCGTCGATCAGCGTCGAGCGGCGCATGTCGGCGCCGTCCAGGCGTAGCCCAAGGGCCGTCGCGGCATCGCGGTACAGCGCGGTCTGCTGGACCCTGCGGGCGATGCCCAGGTAGTCCGGGTCTTCGCGCAGCAGGCCCCAGCGGCGGAACTGGGTCATGAACCACATGCCATCCGAGAGCCAGGGCCGGTTGACTTCGCCGTCGGCGTAGAAACGCAGCGGATGCGGGTCCTGCCAGGCGTTGCCGAGGCCGTCCTGGTAGCGGCCGAAGAAGCGCGGCTGGATCGCGCCGAGCGGAGCGTCGACATAGTCGCAGCCGCTGATCAGTTGCGCGGTGCCCAGGCGGTTCTCGGCGTTCTGTTCGATGAAGCGGCTGGCGTCGAGGACCGCCATGACCAGCGCGCGGGCGGTGTTCGGGTAGGCGTCGACGAAGGCGCGGGTAGTGCCGAGGACCTTTTCCGGGTGGTCCGGCCAGATCGCCTGGCTGGTGGCGATGGTGAAGCCCTGGCCCTGGTCCACGGCCAGGGCGCCCCAGGGGCCGCCGGCGCAGAACCCGTCGATGCGCCCGGCCTGGAGATGGCCGACCATCTGCGCCGGTGGAACCACCACGCTGTGCACGTCGTGCAGCGGATGCAGACCGATGCTCGCCAGCCAGTAGTTCAGCCAGAGCGCGTGGGTACCGGTGGGAAAGGTCTGCGCCAGGGTCAGGCGTGCACCATTCTGGCGCCGATGCCGGAGCAGTGCCTCCGCACTGGTCACGCCAGCCTGCTTCAGCGGTTCGGAAAGATTGATCGCCTGGCCGTTCTGGCACAGTCCCATGAGCACCGCCATCTCGCTTGCCGCGCTGCCGCCGAGGCCGAGCTGGACGCCGTAGACCAGCCCGTACAGGCACTGCGCGGCATCCAGCTCGCCGCTGAGCAGCTTGTCGCGCAAGGCGGCCCAGGACGGTTGGCGCCTGAGATTGAGCGTGAGGCCGTAGGGCTGGGCGAAGCCCTGGGTGGCGGCCACGATCAGCGAGGCCGAATCGGTCAGCGCCATGAAACCGATGTCCAGGGCGCTCTTTTCCGGTGCGTCGGAACCGCCGGCCCAGGCCTGGCTGCGTATCGCTCTGTCTGTCATCACCACCTCGAGTGCGGGAGGGCGGCGCGGGCCGTCCCGTTTTCCAGTGCGCCGGCGCCGTCGTCGGCGCGCTTTTCCATAGCTGCCACAGCAAGCGCTATGCCAGGCGGCGCGGGGGGTTTCGCCGGGCAAGAAAAAGCCCCGCACGGGGCGGGGCTTGTTCGACGCGTCGCTGGATCAGGCCTGGACGACCGGGATCTTGGCGTTCGCAGCCGCTTCGCGGAACTCGGCGATCTGGTCGAAGCTCAGGTAGCGGTAGACGTCGGCAGCCATGCTGTCGATGTCCTTCGCGTAGGCCATGTACTCCTCCACGGTCGGCAGTTTGCCGAGGATCGAGGAGACCGCCGCCAGCTCGGCCGATGCCAGGAACACATCGGTGGCATCGCCCAGACGGTTCGGGAAGTTACGGGTCGAAGTGGAGACCACGGTGGAACCGGTCTGGACGCGAGCCTGGTTGCCCATGCACAGCGAGCAGCCCGGCATTTCCATGCGCGCGCCAGCCTTGCCGTAGATGCCGTAGTAGCCTTCCTCGGTCAGCTGGTGGGCGTCCATCTTGGTCGGCGGAGCCAGCCACAGACGGGTCGGGATACCGCCCTTGACCTTGTCCAGCAGCTTGCCGGCGGCGCGGAAGTGACCGATGTTGGTCATGCAGGAGCCGATGAACACTTCATCGATCTTGCGGCCCTGTACGCTCGACAGCAGGCGCGCGTCGTCCGGATCGTTCGGCGCGCAGAGCACCGGCTCCTTGACGTCGGCCAGGTCGATCTCGATCACCGCGGCGTACTCGGCGTCCTTGTCGGCTTCCAGCAGCTCCGGCTTGGCCAGCCAGGCTTCCATCGCCTGGGCGCGACGCTCCAGGGTGCGCGGGTCGCCGTAGCCTTCGCCGATCATCCAGCGCAGCAGGGTGATGTTGGACTTCAGGTACTCGGCGATCGCCTGTTCCGGCAGCTTGATGGTGCAGCCGGCGGCGGAACGCTCGGCCGAGGCGTCGGACAGCTCGAAGGCCTGCTCCACGGTCAGGTCGTTGAGGCCTTCGATCTCGAGGATGCGGCCGGAGAAGATGTTCTTCTTGCCCTTCTTCTCGACGGTCAGCAGGCCCTGCTGGATCGCGTAGTAAGGGATCGCATGGACCAGGTCACGCAGGGTGATGCCCGGTTGCAGCTTGCCCTTGAAGCGCACCAGCACCGACTCCGGCATGTCCAGCGGCATCACGCCGGTGGCGGCGGCGAAGGCCACCAGGCCGGAGCCGGCCGGGAACGAGATGCCGATCGGGAAGCGGGTGTGCGAGTCGCCGCCGGTACCAACGGTATCGGGCAGCAGCATGCGGTTCAGCCAGCTGTGGATGATGCCGTCGCCCGGGCGCAGCGACACGCCGCCACGGGTCATGATGAAGTCGGGCAGGGTGTGGTGGGTCTTGACGTCGATCGGTTTCGGATAGGCCGCGGTGTGGCAGAAGGACTGCATCACCAGGTCGGCGGAGAAGCCGAGGCAGGCGAGGTCCTTCAGTTCGTCGCGGGTCATCGGGCCGGTGGTGTCCTGGGAACCGACGGTGGTCATCTTCGGTTCGCAGTAGGTGCCCGGGCGCACGCCCTGGCCTTCCGGCAGACCGCAGGCGCGGCCGACCATTTTCTGCGCCAGGGTGAAGCCCTTGCCGCTATCGGCCGGTGCTTCCGGCTTGCGGAACAGGTCGGAGGCGCCCAGGCCCAGCTCGGCGCGGGCCTTCTCGGTCAGGCCACGGCCGACGATCAGCGGGATACGGCCGCCGGCGCGGACTTCGTCGAGCAGGACCGGGGTCTTCAGCTCGAAGGTGGTGACCACTTCGCCGCTGTCGTGGCGAACGACCTTGCCTTCATAGGGGTATACGTCGATGACGTCGCCCATGGCCAGGTTGGTGCAGTCGAACTCGATCGGCAGGGCGCCGGCATCTTCCATGGTGTTGTAGAAGATCGGCGCGATCTTGGTGCCGAAGCAGAAGCCGCCGGCACGCTTGTTCGGCACGAACGGAATGTCGTCGCCGAAGAACCACAGCACCGAGTTGGTGGCGGATTTGCGCGAGGAACCGGTGCCGACCACGTCGCCGACGTAGGCGACCGGGAAGCCCTTGGCCTTGACCGCTTCGATCTGCTTCAGCGGACCGACCGAACCCGGCTGGACCGGCTCGATGCCGTCGCGGGCCATCTTCAGCATGGCCAGGGCGTGCAGCGGGATGTCCGGGCGCGACCAGGCGTCGGGGGCCGGGGAGAGGTCGTCGGTGTTGGTTTCGCCGGGGACCTTGAATACGGTGAGAGTCAGCTTTTCCGGGACTTCCGGCTTGGCCTTGAACCACTCGCCATCGGCCCAGGATTGCAGCACGGACTTGGCCGCGGCATTGCCCTTCTTGGCGCGCTCGGCGACGTCGTGGAAGGCGTCGAACATCAGCAGGGTGTGCTTCAGCTGTTCGGCGGCGGTGTTGGCCAGTTCGGCGTCGTCCAGCAGTTCGACCAGGGTGGCGATGTTGTAGCCGCCCTGCATGGTGCCCAGCAGCTCGGCGGCACGTTGCTTGTCGATAAGGGGGGAGGTGGCTTCGCCCTTGACGATGGCGGAAAGGAATCCGGCCTTGACGTAGGCGGCTTCGTCGACGCCCGGCGGTACGCGGTTGGTGATCAGGTCAAGGAGGAATTCTTCTTCGCCGGCCGGCGGGTTCTTCAGCAGCTCGACCAGGCCTGCGGTCTGTTCGGCGTTCAGCGGTTGGGGCACGACACCCTGGGCGGCACGCTCTTCTACGTGTTTGCGGTAGGCTTCAAGCACAGTATTTCCCTCATCAGTGGTCCCGGGGGACACGTATCCAGGAACCGACGCAGATCCGCTCGTCAGGCCCAGGTGGACGGTAATCCACCAACCTACGAGGGCATCGGCAGGTTCCAGACAGAAGCTGTTTTCAAAGTTTTACGCCGGCGGGCTGGGGTGGGGCTGGCGAGACGCTTGAGGGAGGCGCCGTCGCCAGCGTACCTGCCGGAAACTGTGCTCGTGACGCTTTGAAAACAGCTTCTAACGGACATTGGCGCCTAAAAAGGCGGACCAATGTTACTGGAAACTCGACGCAAAGTTAAGTCGGAAACCCTAGGAACCACAGGGTGAACTTGATTAGACAAAGGGCTAAGATGCCGCTTTGTTTTCGTTGTCCCGGCCATGTCTTCGCAAAGAATCAAAACCCCCTGCGTAGGGCTTTGCTCCACGGTATACGGCGACCTGGTATGCCGTGGCTGCAAGCGTTTCCACCATGAGGTGGTCAACTGGAACCTCTACGACGCCGAGGAAAAGCGGGCTGTCTGGAGTCGCCTTGAGCAGTTGCTGGCCCAGGTGATGGCCGCCAAGCTGGAAGTCTTCGACGCCGCGCGCCTGCGCCTGCAACTGGAGCAGCGGCAGATCCGTTTCGTCCCCGAGCAGTCTCCCTATTGCTGGGCCTACCAGTTGATCGCCCGCGGTTCCCGGCTGATCAACCAGATCGAAGCCTACGGCGTGGCACTGCTGCCGGAATTCCGCGACTGGAGCCTGCCGGACCTGCGCGATGCCATCGACCGGGAATTCTTCCTGCTGTCGGAAGCGCATTACCAGCGCTACATCGCGCCCTCGTTCCTGCAGGCGATCGACAGATAGGCGGTGTCTCCAGCGAAAAAGCCGCCCTTGGGCGGCTTTTTCGTCCGACCAGCGGTCACTCCTTGCTGGCCAGTTCCTCCAGGTGGGCGATGATGTCGTCCGGCTTCAACACCAGCACGTCGCTTTCCAGGGTATCCAGCACCACTTCCGCGGTATTGCCGATCAGCGCGCCGGACAACCCGGTGCGCGCCACGGTGCCGATCACGGTGACCACCGCGTCGAGCTTCTGCGCGGTGCGCGGGATCAGCACGTCGGCCGGACCTTCCTCGATGTGCAATTGTTCGTCGCTGAAACCGTACTCGGCCTGGAAGGTGCGGCAGGCCTCGCGATAGCGGGCCTCGATGGTTTCGCTGAGCTGGAAGGTCGGGTCGGCGGAGGAGAGCATCGGCGAGGGGTGGGCGCTGATCACGTGCAGCGTGGCCTTGGCCAGGCCGGCGATGTCGTAGGCATGGCTGATGATCCCGGCGTGCAGGGAGCGGTGCTCGCCGTCGTTGTTGCCGACGTCGACCGCGGCGAGGATCTTTCCGCCCGTCCAGGGCCGGGCGGTCTTGGTCATCAGTACCGGGCAGGGCGCGAAGCGCAGCAGTTTCCAGTCGTCCGGGGTGAGGATGGCCTTTTTCAGCGGGTTGTCGGGAAAGTGCTGCTTGATGATCAGCCCGCAGCCTTCGGCCTGTTGCTCGGCGATGATGGTCTGGTGCAGGGAGTCCTTCCAGGCCTGGTTGGTCGAGACGCTGTAGCCTTCCTCGCGCAGTTCCTGGGCCAGGTCGTTGAGGGCGGCGCTGTGGTCGCGGCGCTTCTCGCAGACCAGCAGGTGCAGGTGCGACTGGGTCACGCCGGCGATCAGTTGTGCCCGTTTCAGGGCGAGACCTTCCAGCTGGTCCGGTTCAATCACCACGAGGATGCTGCGAATGGCTTGCATGATCGTCTCCCTGAGTGCTTGTGGTTATCGCTGAAACAACTCTAGACGCAATCCAGCCGCTGCTCTTGATGCATATCAAACGGGTCGGCCTGCCCGACCACCGCAGCTTCCGTATAATGCTCCGCCTTTCCTGCCCCGACCAGCGTCGTGGCAGACCCTTTCCAGAATGAGTGACCTGCGCCATGTTGCCCGAGATCGACCAATTCCTCGCCTGTTCCACTCCCGCCGCCTGGGTCGAGGCGGCCCTGGAGCGCCAGGACGTCATGCTGCTGGACCACAAGGCCTGCGAGATGAAGGCCGCGGCGACGGCGATGCAACTGATCGGCAAGTACTCCGGCCGCCTGGACCTGGTGAACAAGATGAGCCGCCTGGCGCGCGAGGAGCTGCGCCACTTCGAGCAGGTGCTGGCGATCCTGAAGAAACGCGGCATCCCGGTGGTCAATGTCAGCGCCTCCCGCTACGCCTCGGCGCTGCGCGACCTGGTGCGCAAGCAGGAGCCGCAGCGGCTGACCGATACGCTGGTGGTCGGCGCCTTCATCGAGGCGCGTTCCTGCGAGCGCTTCGCCGCCCTGGTGCCGCACCTGGACGCGGAGCTGGCGAAATTCTACGGCGGTTTGCTGAAGTCCGAGTCGCGGCATTTCCAGGACTACCTGAAGCTGGCCTACCAGTACGGCGACGAGGCCGACGTGGAGCGGGCGATCGAGGTGGTGCGGGCCAAGGAGGCCGAGCTGATCAGCAGTCCGGACAACGAATTCCGCTTCCACAGCGGCCACCCGGTGGACCTGGTGGCCTGAGCCGGAAACAAGAAAGCGCCCCGCGGGGCGCTTTTTTTGCTGCCTGAATCAGTCCTTGACCTTGAGGTCGAGGGCCAGGTCGCGGGCGGCCTTGGTCGCCAGAACGCCCATCAGCTGGCC
This sequence comes from Pseudomonas sp. HMSC063H08, assembly GCF_001813645.1. Lineage (NCBI taxonomy): Bacteria > Pseudomonadati > Pseudomonadota > Gammaproteobacteria > Pseudomonadales > Pseudomonadaceae > Pseudomonas > Pseudomonas sp. HMSC063H08. The sequence goes on along the minus strand of NZ_KV813469.1, from coordinate 75,164 downwards.
AATCTCGTCCTGGCGGCTCGCCGCGCCGTTGGCGCCGGCGCCCATCATTACGCTGGGGACGGGGGCCTGGGCGGCGGCTTCGGCCCAGACCTTGTTGATCGCGATCAGCGCGTCGAGCTTCGGCTGCAACGCGCCGTCCGCCTTGATCACCGCTTCGCGGGCGTAAGCCTCGGCGTCGGCGGTGATCTTGGTGGCCTGGGCGGTCACCGTGGCCTTGTCGCGCAGCAGTTCGGCGGTCTGCTTCTCGATCTCGGCGCGCTGCTTCTCGCGCTCGGCGTTGATCACCGCCAATTGCTTGTCGGTTTCCGCCTGGGTGGTGCGTTCGATCTGGTCGCGCAGGGTTTCCTGGCGCTTGGCCTCGACTTCCTTCTCGCCGCGGGCGGTGACCAGCAGCTTTTCCTCTTCTTCCTTCAGGCGGTTCTGCCGCGCCACCGCCAGCTCGGCGAGCGCCTGCTGGACCTTGACCATGCGCTGCTTGTACTGCGGGTTGGGATCGACGTTGGTGATCCGCGCTTCCACCACCTCGACGCCGAACTTGCGGAACTGCTGTTGCTTGCGTACCGGGATGCCCTTGGCATCGGTGACCTTCTCGGTGACGAACTGGCTGGCGTTGTTGTCGCCGAACGCTCCCTGCTCGGTGCCGGCCTGGAGGATCGCGGTCTGGTGCGGAATGGCGCCGCGCGGCCCACGGACTTCCTTGCGCTTGATCAGGTACAGGCCGTCGTTGAGCTGGTTCTCGAACTCGGCGGCGAATTCGCTGCGGGCTCCGGCGTAGTAGTCGTCGGCGCTCATCAGCGAAGCGGTGGCCTGGAGGGTTTCCTTGATCGCCGGCACCAGTGCGGTGCGGATGAAATTGTCCGGGTTGCGGTATTCCTGGGCCATCTTCAGGAACGGCTCGCCGCCGGGCAGGCGAAAGCGCGCGGAAGATTCGACCTTGGCGTCGACGTTGCCGAGGAACACGATCGGGAAAGCCTCGATGGTGGCGCCGAGGCCGTCGTTGTCCGGATTGGTGTCGTTATCGTCCATGACCAGCACGGACTGCACGCTGATGGCCTTCTTCCAGGTGGTGGCGCGACCGAACCACTTGGTCGCGTAGCCGACGTCATCGACGATCTTCTCGTCGCCGAAGATGGTCCTTACATGGGTCATGAAGCCGGCTTCGTTATAGAAGAACACGCCGTTGAACAGGCCGAAGCCGAGGGCGAGCACGCCGAGGGGGGCGGCGACGAACTTGGTGAGGTTTCCCTTCGAGATGATCACGATCATTCCTTGATGCGGGGTGGGGGAGCGCGATCCTGCTGAAAGGTGGCCCGCAACGTCAAGATGGACGGCGGAAAAAATGCGAATCGCATAATGTTTCGCTGAAAGGCCCGCATGGCGGGCCTGGGTGGGTCAGAGCGGGAAGGGCGCCTGGCGATGGCCGTTGGCGTCGACCTCCAGGGCCCAGCCCTGGTGGTCCCAGTCGCCGAGCACGATGCGCCGGGCGGGCTGGCCGTCGATGTCCAGCGGGTGTTCGGCCGGCCGATGAGTGTGGCCGTGGATCAGGGTACGCACGCCATGCCTGCGCATGACCCGGGGCACTTCTTCGGGTGTGACATCGATGATGTCGACGGCTTTCATGCGGGTCTGCGCGCGGCTTTCCTTGCGCAGCTTGCGTGCCAGCTTGTGCCGGGTGGCCAGCGGCAGGTGGCGCAGTACCCAGAGCGTGAGCGGGTTGCGCAGCCAGCGGCGCAGGCGCATGTAGGCCTCGTCGCGGGTGCACAGGCTGTCCCCGTGCATCAGCAATACCGGCTCGCCGTACAGGTCGATCACGCTCGGGTCGGGCAGCAGCGTGCATCCGGCCTCGCGGCAGAACGCCTTGCCAATGAGGAAGTCGCGATTGCCGTGCATCAGGTAGATGCGCGTACCGCCGTCGGCCACCTGGCGCAGGGACTGGGCGATGGAGCGCTGGAAGGCGTCCATGCCGTCGTCGCCGATCCAGGCTTCGAAGAAGTCGCCGAGGATGTACAGGGCCTCGGCCCGGCGGGCGCGCTCATCGAGGAAAGACAGAAACGCCCGGGTGATGTCCGGGCGTTCCGCTTCGAGATGCAGGTCCGAGATGAACAGGACGCTCATCGCTTCATTCTTCGACGATTTCGGCCTTCTCGATGATCACGTCCTCGGCCGGCACGTCCTGGTGGCCGCTGCGCATGGTGGTGGCCACGCCCTTGATCTTGTTGACCACGTCCATGCCCTCGACCACTTCGCCGAATACGGCATAGCCCCAGCCCTGGGTGGTGGGGGCGGTGTGGTTGAGGAAATCGTTGTCGGCGACGTTGATGAAGAACTGCGCGCTGGCCGAATGCGGGTCCATGGTACGAGCCATGGCGATGCTGCCGACCTTGTTGGTCAGGCCGTTGTTGGCTTCGTTCTTGATCGGTGCGCGGGTGGGCTTCTGCTTCATGCCCGGCTCGAAACCGCCGCCCTGGATCATGAAGTTGTTGATCACGCGGTGGAAGACGGTGTTGTCGTAGTGGCCGCTTTTCACGTACTCCTTGAAGTTCGCCGCGGTTTCCGGGGCTTTCTCTTCATCGAGCTTCAGGGTGATGACGCCATGGTTGGTATGCAGCTTGATCATGTGGGTAATCCGCTTTGTCGTGAAAATCGAAGGCCTGTCAGGGGGTTGACAGCTTCGGCTATGATAAGCGCTTTGATTTGCCCGGCCTACCCTGGTCGGGCGAGAGCATGACCAAGGATCCCATGAGCAAGCCAGAGACCACCGCCGCCCCGAACTTCCTGCGCCAGATCGTTCAAGCCGACCTGGATGCCGGCAAGCACGCGAAGATCGTCACCCGTTTCCCCCCGGAGCCCAACGGTTACCTGCACATCGGCCACGCCAAGTCGATCTGCCTGAACTTCGGCCTGGCCCAGGAATTCGCTGGCGATTGCCATCTGCGCTTCGATGACACCAACCCGGCCAAGGAAGACCAGGAGTACATCGATGCCATCGAGGCCGACATCAAGTGGCTGGGCTTCCAGTGGTCCGGCGAGGTCTGCTATGCCTCCAACTATTTCGACCAGCTGCATGCCTGGGCCGTCGAGCTGATCAAGGCCGGCAAGGCGTTCGTCTGCGACCTCGGTCCCGAGGAAATGCGCGAATACCGCGGCACCCTCACCGAGCCGGGCCGCAACAGCCCTTACCGTGACCGTTCGGTGGAGGAGAACCTCGACCTGTTCGCCCGCATGAAGGCCGGTGAGTTCCCCGACGGCGCCCGTTCGCTGCGGGCGAAGATCGACATGGGTTCGCCGAACATGAACCTGCGCGACCCGATCCTGTACCGCATCCGCCATGCGCATCACCACCAGACCGGCGACAAGTGGTGCATCTACCCGAGCTACGACTTCACCCACGGTCAGTCGGACGCCATCGAGGGCATCACCCATTCGATCTGCACCCTGGAATTCGAAGACCATCGTCCGCTCTACGAGTGGTTCCTGGCCAACCTGCCGGTGCCTGCGCAACCGCGCCAGTACGAATTCTCCCGGCTCAACCTGAACTACACCGTGACCAGCAAGCGCAAGCTCAAGCAACTGGTCGACGAAGGCCATGTCAGCGGCTGGGACGATCCGCGCATGTCGACCCTGTCCGGCTATCGCCGCCGCGGCTACACCCCGGAGTCGATCCGCAACTTCTGCGAGATGATCGGGGTGAACCGTGCCAGCGGCGTGGTCGACATCGGCATGCTCGAGTTCAGCATCCGCGACCACCTGGACGCCACCGCGCCGCGTGCCATGTGCGTGCTGAAACCGCTCAAGGTGGTGATCACCAACTACCCCGAAGGGCAGGTGGAGAACCTCGAGTTGCCGCGTCATCCGAAGGAAGACATGGGAGTGCGCGTACTGCCGTTCGGTCGCGAGCTGTTCATCGATGCCGGTGACTTCGAGGAAGTCCCGCCGGCCGGCTACAAGCGCCTGATCCCCGGTGGCGAGGTGCGTCTGCGCGGCAGCTACGTGATCCGTGCCGACGAAGCGATCAAGGATGCCGACGGCAATATCGTCGAACTGCGCTGCAGCTACGATCCGGACACCCTGGGCAAGAACCCGGAAGGCCGCAAGGTCAAGGGCGTGATCCACTGGGTGCCGGCCGAGGGCAGCGTCGAGTGCGAAGTGCGCCTGTACGATCGGCTGTTCCGCTCGGCCAATCCGGAGAAGGCGGAAGAGGGCGGTAGCTTCCTCGACAACATCAACGCCGACTCCCTGCAGGTACTGGCCGGCTGTCGCGCCGAGCCGTCGCTGGGCCAGGCGAACCCGGAGGATCGCTTCCAGTTCGAGCGCGAAGGCTATTTCGTCGCCGACCTGAAGGACTCCAGGCCGGGCAAGCCGGTGTTCAACCGTACCGTCACCCTGCGTGACTCCTGGGGACAGGGCTGAGGAAAAACCGTGCTGCAGATCTACAACACGCTGAGCAAGACCAAAGAAGTCTTCACGCCGCTGGTCGGCAACCAGGTGCGCATGTACGTGTGCGGCATGACCGTGTACGACTACTGCCATCTGGGCCACGGCCGCAGCATGGTGGCGTTCGACGTGATCACCCGCTGGTTGCGCCACCGTGGCTACGACCTGACGTACGTGCGCAACATCACCGATATCGATGACAAGATCATCAATCGCGCCAACGAGAACGGCGAGCCGTTCGATGTGCTGACCGAGCGCATGATCGCGGCGATGCACGAGGACGAGGCCCGGCTGAACATCCTCAAACCGGACCAGGAGCCGCGCGCCACCGATCACATCGCCGGCATGCACGCGATGATCCAGACCCTGATCGACAAGGGCTATGCCTACGCGCCGGGCAACGGTGACGTGTACTACCGGGTCGGCAAGTTCGCTGGCTACGGCAAGTTGTCGCGGCGGCGGGTCGAGGACCTGCGCATCGGTGCGCGGATCGAGCCGGGCGAAGCGAAGGAGGATCCGCTCGATTTCGTGCTCTGGAAGGGCGCCAAGCCGGGCGAGCCGAGCTGGTCGTCGCCCTGGGGCGAGGGGCGCCCGGGCTGGCACATCGAATGCTCGGTGATGTCCACCTGCTGCCTGGGCGATTCCTTCGACATCCATGGCGGTGGCAACGACCTGGAGTTCCCTCACCACGAGAACGAGATCGCCCAGAGCGAGGCCGCGACTGGCAAGCCCTACGCCAAGTCCTGGCTGCACTGCGGGATGATTACCATCAACGGCGAGAAGATGTCCAAGTCGCTGGGCAATTTCTTCACCATCCGCGAAGTGCTGGAGAAATATCACCCCGAAGTGGTGCGTTACCTGCTGATCGCCAGCCATTACCGCAGTCCGATCAACTACTCGGAGGAGAACCTGCGCGAGGCCAAGGCGGCCCTGGACCGTTTCTACAACGCGCTCAAGGGGTTGCCCGAGGCGGCGCCGGCGGAAGCGGCGGAGTATGTCGAGCGCTTCGCCGCGGCGATGGACGACGACTTCAATACCGCGGGTGCCTGCTCGGTGCTGTTCGAGCTGGCGCGGGAGGTCAATCGTCTGCGCGAAAGCGACCTGTCGGCGGCGGCCGCGCTGGCCGCGCGCCTGAAGCAGTTGGCTGGCCTGCTGGGGGTGCTGCAGCTGGAGCCGGAAGCCTTCCTGCAGGCGGGCGCCGAGGGCAAGGTCGATGCGGCCGAGGTCGAGGCGTTGATCCAGGCGCGCCTGGAGGCGCGGGCGGCGAAGAACTGGGCGGAGTCCGACCGGATTCGCGACCAGCTCACCGCCATGGGCGTGGTGCTGGAGGATGGCAAGGGCGGCACTACCTGGCGCCTGGCCGACTGAACCCGCAGCGATAAATGAAAAGCCCCGCGTTCGCGGGGCTTTTTATTACCGGCGACCTCAGTCGTGCAGGTGTTCGGCGGCGTGCAGGGTATTTTCCAGCAGGCAGGCGCGGGTCATCGGCCCGACGCCGCCCGGCACCGGGGTGATCCAGCTGGCGCGTTGCGCCGCCACCTCGTATTCCACGTCGCCGACCAGACGGCCGTCGGCCTGGCGGTTGATGCCGACGTCGATGACGATGGCGCCTTCCTTGATCCACTCGCCCTTGACCAGTCCCGGCTTGCCGGCAGCGACCACCACCAGGTCGGCGCGCGACACATGGTCGGCCAGGTCGCGGGTGAAGCGGTGGGTCACGGTGACGGTGCAGCCACCCAGCAGCAACTCCAGAGCCATGGGCCGGCCGACGATGTTCGAGGCGCCGACCACGACCGCGTCCATGCCGTACAGGTCGGCGCCGGTGCTGGCGAGCAGGGTCATGATGCCTTTCGGGGTGCAGGGGCGCAGCAGGGGCATGCGCTGGGCCAGGCGGCCGATGTTGTAGGGATGGAAACCGTCCACGTCCTTGTCCGGGTGGATACGCTCCAGCAGCAGGGAGGCGTCCAGGTGGGCGGGCAGGGGTAGCTGGACCAGGATGCCGTCGATGGCGGGGTCGTCGTTCAGGCGGTCGATCAGGGCCAGCAGGTCGTCCTGGCTGGTTTCGGCGGGAAGATCGTAGGCCTGGGAGAGAAAGCCGACTTCCTCGCAGTCCTTGCGCTTGTGCGCCACATAGACCTGAGAGGCCGGATCGGTGCCGACCAGGATCACCGCCAGGCCGGGAACGCGCAGGCCTTGCTGGCGGCGCTCGGTCACGCGTTGGGCTATCTGCTGGCGAAGGTTGGCGGCGATCGCTTTGCCGTCGATCAGTTGTGCGGTCATGTCGGAAGGGTAACCATCGAATCGGGTGGAAAAAGGACGCGCATTTTCGCATGGACGCCGCCCGGGGCAAAGGAGGCGACCCGCGGATTTGCCGTAACTCCTTTATATAGCTGAATTTTTTTAAAAAAACCGTTGACGGCCTTTCGCCCCCTGTATAACATGCGCCCCGCTTGCCGAGCACAGCCGGACGCAGGGTAAGAGGTAATGCAAGTCGGTTGCTGACTTTGTGATTGCCAGAGCTTAAAGTTTGCGCTCAGCATTGAATGCAGATGAATAAAGCGCCCGTAGCTCAGCTGGATAGAGCATCCGCCTTCTAAGCGGATGGTCGCAGGTTCGAGTCCTGCCGGGTGCGCCATTCGGCGAATCGGCAAGAAGCAGGCGATGTTTTACCGCAAGTCGTAATATGGTGGGCGTAGCTCAGTTGGTAGAGCACAGGATTGTGGCTCCTGGTGTCGTGGGTTCGATTCCCATCGTCCACCCCATATTCCGAAGCGCCAGGCCCGAGGCCTGGCGTTTTCATTTCCAAGCAGTGTCCCGCGGACGTGGTGGAATTGGTAGACACACTGGATTTAGGTTCCAGCGCCGCAAGGCGTGAGAGTTCGAGTCTCTCCGTCCGCACCACCTTCAGGCTCGGCTTGTCCGGCCGCTGCGGTTGAAGCCGGAACGTCCGGCACGATTCACGATATGGTGGGCGTAGCTCAGTTGGTAGAGCACAGGATTGTGGCTCCTGGTGTCGTGGGTTCGATTCCCATCGTCCACCCCATATTTCGAAGCGCCAGGCCTTGTGCCTGGCGTTTTCGTTTGCGCTTCTCGATCTCTTCTCCGCTTGCCTTTCCGGCACCCAACCCGCCCTCATGGGGCGACGGCAGGTTGAACTTGTTCCAGCTCCGGCGCTCTTAAGCGAGCCCGTCGTTCCTGGCGGGTCCGTATATGCAGTCTGGGTGAAGCGACATGTCGATGAAATGGACCGAGCAGCGCTTGCGCAAGGCTCTCAAGCAGATGGCGAACAATCATGAATCGGCTGCGGTCGAGGTCATGCGCGCCGTCGAGCGGGCGAACGATCCGAAGCTGGCGCAGCGCCTGCTCGAGGTGATCGAGCAGATGCACCAGGATGCCGATGCGCTGCGCTCCATCGACGACGAAATCGCCAGCGGCGTGATCCGTTGCCAATGAGGCCGTAGACGCTCCGCAGTTCAGGACTTCCCGGCGGAAGCCGGCGCATCCGGCCGGTTCGCCAGTTTCGGGCGCAAGGTCGCGCCCTGGGCTGTGTTCCGGCGAACGGTATAAGGTTGGCGGCCGCGGAAGGCGAAGGCGGTGAACATGTTCGTATTCTCTCTCGGTGCGTTTCAGAAACGGTATTCCACCAGGACGCCCAGGCCGATGCTGTCATGCCACTCTTCGGCGACAGCGGCGGAGCAGAGGCTGGCGAGCGTGCCGGCGAGGCACAGGGAGGGGCTTCTCATGGGGACTCCTTCCGTTGCAGCCAGGGACGTGCCTTGGTGTCTTGCTGGGCGAAGCGGTAGCCGAGCGCGTTAAGACCGTCGAAGTCGCGACTGAAGGTGTCTCCCAGGCCCTGGCCGCTGCCGGCCAGGACGGCGTGTGCGCTGTCGATGGGTTGCAGGATGAACTCGCCGGAGCGGGTTCCTCCGGCTTGCCCGCGCACCAGCAGGAAGCCGTCTTCGATCCTGATGCTCAGGCCGTTCAGGTAGCTGTGCCGGCCCGTGCTGGCGACGCGGTAGGTGCCGACGGCTTCGGTCCAGGCCTGGGGCAGGGGTGTCGGCTCGATGCGCTCGCCGAGGTAGGCGGCCTGGCCGTGGCGGCGGGACACCAGGATTCGGCGTTGGCCGTAGCTGACCACGTCCAGTTGCAACTGTCCGGCGCTGTCCACGCCGACGGGCCAGAATCCCAGCAGTCTTTTTCTCATCTGCAGCCAGCCCGAGGTGTCGCGCAACAGTTCCACGCGTTGTTCGCTGAAATCTGCGTACAGGCGACCCCGGCGCTCGTACAGGCGAACCTGGCCTTGGCGGGTTGCGTAACGTCCGTATAGCTGTCGCCGGTCCTCCGGGCTCGGCACCTTCAGTGCGGGGGCGCGCGCGGGGGTGGGCTGTACGGCGGGGCGACGAGCGCCCTGCCTGACCTGCAGCATGAGCGACGCCGCTTGCCGGGCCAGGGAGGCGGTGAGCGAACCGCGGTCATCGGCGTTGCTCATGACAATGGCGGCGAGGCGCTGTTCCGGCAGCAGAACCAGGTGGGCGCTGAATCCTGGGGTGGCGCTGGCGTACTCATAGTGACGGATGCCCCCTTCCAGCAGCGCGGAGCCGCACGGGCTGAGGAACCAGGCCAGGCCCACCTGGCAGTCGAAGTCCAGGGCATTGCCGGCGTTCTGCTGGCGGAACATCTCCTCGACGGAGTGTTTCCGGAGAAGCTGGCGCTCCTTGTGGCGCCCGTTGGCGAACAGCATGCGGACGAAGCGGCTGAGGTCGACCGGGCTGCTCCACAGATCGTTGACCGGGAGGTCGCTGGCGGAGCCGGGGCGACCGCCGCCGCTGTAGCCGTGGGCGCGTTGCGCCTGGGGCAGGGCGTTCCTGGCGAAGCTGGAGCGGGTCATCTGCAAAGGCTCCAGCAGGTGCTCGCGCATGTGCTGCTCGAAGTGCTTTCCGGTGTTGCGCTCGATGGCCGCGCCGACCAGTTCGTAGCCAAGGTTGGAATAGGCGACCTGGGTTCCCGGCGGATTGCTCAGCCAGACACCGGATACTTTCGCCGGCAGTTGGCCGAGTGAGTTCGGGCGTTCGCCGAACAGGGGCGGCAGGTGTTCGCCAGGAAGGCCGGACTGATGGCTGAGCAGCCGGCGGAAAGTAATCGCGCGATCCGCCTCGCTCTGGTCGGCATGGAAGCGTGAGCGTACGTAGAACTCGCGCAAGGTGTCCTGGAGCGGAGCGTCGAGAGAGAGTTGGCCGCGTTCGGCCAGTTGCAGGGTCGCGCTGGCGATCAGTAGCTTGGACAGGTCGCCGGCGTGGAATGCGGTGTGCTCGCTGGCGTTGATCCTGTGCTGTCGGTCGGCATAGCCGAAACCGCGAGCCCAGACCAGTTGCTGGTCGTCGACCAATGCCAGGGCCAGGCCGGGCACGTCCTGCCTTTCCATTTCCCGGCGGATGTGGCGTTGCAGATAGTCGATGACCTCGCCGTAGTTGCCCACGGCGGCGCTCGGCGCTGGCGGGGCGGGTGGCAGGCCGTGGCAGCCGCTGGTGCCGAGCAGGCAGCCGAGAAGGGGAAGGTGCATGGCGCGAAACATGGAATACCTGGCGGAAAGGCGAGGTGTCCCATGCTAGGGCGGGCCTGGCTGGCAATCCTTACGGCTTTGTCAGCAATCTGTGAAAGATTGTTAAGCCTCCGCTGTCAACGGGGTCGCTCCCAGGTCAGGCGGAAGGAGGCGCCTCCCTGCGGCGTTTCCAGCGCTTCCGCATAGCCGCCGTGCCATTGCGCGACCCGGCGGACGATCGCCAGGCCCAGGCCGAAGCCGCCGGTGCTGCGATCGCGGCTGTCGTCCAGGCGCGAAAAGGGTTCGAAGATCTTCTGCCGGGCGTCCGCCGGTATCCCGGGGCCGTCGTCGTTGACCCGTATCTGACAGCTGTCGCCTTGATCGAGGAGGGCGATTTCGACGCGCGAGTGTGCGTGGCGGATGGCGTTGCGCAACAGGTTGATCACGGCGCGCGCCATGAAGCGAGGCTCGATGCGGATCTGTTCGACCTGGCAGGCGCTGATCTCGCAGGTGACTCCGGCGGCTTCGGCTTCCAGGGCGACGTCGGCGACGACGCTATCCAGCCAGCTCGCGGCGTCGACGATTTCCCGGTGGCTCCCGACGTTGCCGTGCTCCAGGCGGGCGTAGGTCAGCAGTTCGGAGACCATTTCCTCCAGTTCGCCGAGGTCGGCGCGCATGTCCTCTATCAGGTCGTGGCGTACTTCGGCGTCGACCTGCTTGTTCAATTGCTCGAGTTCGAAGGACAGGCGGGAGATCGGCGTGCGCAATTCGTGGGATACCGCGTTGGTCAGTTCGCGCTGGTTGCTGATCAGGCTTTCGATGCGGTCGGCCATCTGGTTGAAGTGCTGGGCCAGGGTGCGGATATCGGAGCGTCGGAAAATGCGCGTGCGCGATGACAGGTCGCCATCGCCGAAGCGTTGCGCGGCCAGGCGCAGGGTCTCGAGGTCGCGCCAGTGCGGGCGGACCCATACCAGCAGGGCGATGCCGACCAGCACGCCGAGCAGGATGTAGGCCAGCACGGTGAACAGTGGGGTCAGCGAGGGTTCCGGCGGCAGCTTGATGTCGAGCAGCTGCGGACCCGCGTCGATGCGGCTGATGAATTCCGTAAAGTCCTCGCGTACCACCAGCAGGTTCTTGTCGAGGAGGGCCTGCTCTTCCTGCGTCAGCTTCGCCTGCCTGGCATCCGTCAGGCTCAGCTCGAGCCCGTAGTGGGGACGCCAGTCTTCGAGCTGTCGCTGGCGTCCGGCCTGGTCCAGCGGGGCCAGCTTTTCCACCAGCGAATAGGCCTGGCCGCGAACGGCGTCGCGGTGATAGTTCTCGACGATGCTGTCGTAGAACGCGTCGATGACATGGTCGACCACGAAGATCGCGGCAGCGAACCCCAGGGCCAGCAGCAGGTAGAGGCGCAGGAACAGGCGCAGCATTCAGAGTTCCCAGCCCAGCGGGTTGAACAGGTAGCCCTTGCCCCAGACGGTCTTGATCCGGACCGGCTCGCGCGGATTGTCCTTCAGTTTATTGCGCAGCTTGCTGATGCAGACGTCGACGCTGCGGTTCAGGCCGTCGAAGCCGATGCCGCGGATCTGGTTGAGGATCTCGTCGCGGGAAAGTATTTCCCCTGCCTGGTTGGCCAGCAGCCAGAGCAGCTCGAACTCCATCGTGGTCAGTTCTATGCCGCGGCCTTCGAGTTCCGCTTCGCGCCGCCGTCGGTCGATGTTCAGCTTGCCGAATGTCAGGCTTTCCGGGGAGGCGGGAAGGGGCGCGTGCCGGCGCATCAGGGCGCGCAGGCGGGCGAGCAGCACCGGTGGCTCGATCGGCTTGATCACGTAGTCGTCGGCGCCGGACTCCAGGCCGAGGATGTGATCAAGATCGTCCTCCTGGGCGGTGAGTATGAGGATCGGCAGGTTCGCGACCCGGCGGATCTCCCGGCACACCTGCAGACCATTCTGTCCGGGGAGCATGAGGTCGAGAACCACCACTTGCGGCTTGAAGTCGAGGAAAGCGGCGAACGCGGCATCACCGCGATGCACCTGGCGCACTTCGAAACCATGCTGGGAAAGGAAGCTGGCAATCAGGCGGGCGAGCTTCTGGTCGTCTTCGACGAGCAATACCTTGCTGAGGGTAGGGCAGTCCATAGGGTTTCATCGGTCGGAGCGGAATCGGCTGGCATTATATGCACCCGCTTCCGGCGAAGCTCCAGCGACTCGTTCGAGACCGGGCTGCGATCGGCGGAAGCGGCCGGAAACACCCCGGGGATCCGCCTGCACCCTGGCGGGGTGACTTCTGCTTTTCCCTCTACTAGAATGCATGCCCTTGATTCTGGGAGCCGGAAGGACCGGCTTACGTCTGTGCAACGAGGAATATCCATGCAAGTTTCTGTTGAAAGCACTTCCGCTCTTGAGCGCCGCATGACCGTTGGTGTGCCTGCCGAGCGTATCGAGACCGAAGTCAACAAGCGTCTGCAGCAGACCGCCCGTCGTGCCAAGATTCCAGGTTTCCGCCCCGGCAAGGTGCCGATGAGTGTCATTCGTCAGCGCTACGAAGCTTCCGCGCGCCAGGAAGCCATGGGCGATCTGATTCAGGAAACCTTCTACGAAGCCGTGGTCGAGCAGAAGCTGAATCCGGCCGGTTCGCCGTCGGTAGAGCCCAAGTCCTTCGAGAAAGGCAAGGACTTGGAATACATCGCAACCTTCGAAGTCTTCCCGGAATTTACCGTTTCCGGCCTGGAAGACATCAAGGTCGAGCGCCTGCAGGCCGAAGTTTCCGATGCTGATGTCGACAACATGCTCGATGTCCTGCGCAAGCAGAACACCCGTTTCGAAGTGGTCGAGCGTGCCGCCCAGAACGATGACCAGTTGAACATCGACTTCGTCGGCAAGATCGACGGCGAAGCCTTCGCCGGCGGTTCCGCCAAGGGCACCCTGCTGGTGCTGGGCTCCGGTCGCATGATCGCCGGCTTCGAAGAAGGGCTGGTGGGGGCGAAGGCCGGTGAAGAGCGCGTGCTCAACCTGACCTTCCCCGAGGACTACCAGAACCTGGACCTGGCCAACAAGGCTGCCGAGTTCACCGTTACCGTCAATAGCGTAGCCGAGCCCAAGCTGCCGGAACTGAACGAAGAGTTCTTCGCTCTGTTCGGCGTGAAGGAAACCGGTCTCGATGGCTTCCGCGCCGAAGTGCAGAAGAACATGGAGCGCGAGTTGCGCCAGGCGATCAAGTCCAAGGTCAAGAACCAGGTCATGGAAGGTCTGCTGCAGGCCAATCCGATCGAAGTGCCCAAGGCCCTGATCGGCAACGAAGTGAACCGTCTGCGCGTGCAGGCCGTCCAGCAGTTCGGTGGCAACATCAAGCCTGACCAACTGCCGGCCGAGCTGTTCGAAGAGCAGGCCAAGCGCCGTGTGGTGCTGGGCCTGATCGTCGCCGAAGTGGTCAAGCAGCACGAGCTGAAGGCCGACGAAGGTCGCGTTCGCGAAATGATCGAGGAAATGGCCTCGGCCTACCAGGAGCCCGAGCAGGTCGTCGCCTGGTACTTCAAGAACGAGCCCCAGCTGAACGAAGTCCGTTCTGTTGTACTGGAAGAACAAGTCGTAGATACTGTCCTGCAAAAGGCCACTGTGACCGATAAGCAGGTATCCTACGAAGAAGCGGTCAAGCCGGCCGAAGCTCCGCAAGCGGCCTGATTCGTTCCTCTCGTTCGAATCCCACAAGCCAGCCTTAGTGCTGGCTTGTGCGTCTTTGAGGCTTCACTATCTGTTAGGGAGTGATCGCAAGACATGTCTCGCAACTCTTTTATTCCGCACGTTCCCGATATCCAGGCCGCCGGTGGCCTGGTGCCCATGGTGGTGGAGCAGTCCGCCCGCGGCGAGCGCGCCTACGACATCTATTCGCGCCTGCTGAAGGAGCGGATCATCTTCCTGGTCGGCCAGGTCGAGGACTACATGGCCAACCTGGTGGTTGCCCAGTTGCTGTTCCTGGAGGCTGAAAATCCCGAGAAGGACATTCATCTCTACATCAACTCGCCGGGTGGCTCGGTGACTGCCGGGATGTCCATCTACGACACCATGCAGTTCATCAAGCCCAACGTCTCGACCACCTGTATCGGTCAGGCGTGCAGCATGGGTGCCCTGCTGCTTGCGGGCGGTGCCGCCGGCAAGCGCTACTGCCTGCCGCATTCGCGGATGATGATCCACCAGCCGCTGGGCGGTTTCCAGGGCCAGGCCTCGGATATCGAGATCCATGCCAAGGAAATCCTCTTCATCAAGGAGCGTCTGAACCAGATCCTGGCGCACCACACCGGCCAGCCCCTGGACGTCATTGCCCGCGATACCGATCGTGACCGCTTCATGAGCGGTGACGAAGCCGTCAAGTATGGCCTGATCGACAAGGTCATGACCCAGCGCGACCTGGCCGTCTAAGGCTCCGCAATACTGGCGGTCGAGACATTCGGCCGCCTCGTGGGCTTGAAAATGCCCACAATTGCCTTCATCTTGTGTTTGAAGCTACCCATTGGATCGATCGAATGACTGATACCCGCAACGGCGAGGACAACGGCAAGCTGCTGTATTGCTCCTTCTGCGGCAAGAGCCAGCACGAAGTGCGCAAGTTGATTGCCGGCCCCTCGGTCTTTATCTGCGACGAGTGTGTCGACCTGTGCAATGACATCATCCGCGAGGAGGTGCAGGAAGCGCAGGCGGAAAGTAGTGGGCACAAACTTCCGGCGCCGAAAGAGATCCGCACCATCCTCGATCAGTACGTGATCGGGCAGGAGCGGGCCAAGAAGGTTCTGGCGGTAGCGGTATACAACCACTACAAGCGCCTCAACCAGCGTGACAAGAAGGACGATATCGAGCTCGGCAAGAGCAACATTCTGATGATCGGCCCAACCGGCTCGGGCAAGACCCTGCTGGCCGAGACCCTCGCACGTCTGCTGAACGTGCCGTTCACCATCGCCGATGCGACCACGCTGACGGAAGCGGGCTACGTGGGCGAGGATGTCGAGAACATCATCCAGAAACTCTTGCAGAAGTGCGATTACGATGTGGAGAAGGCCCAGATGGGCATCGTCTACATCGACGAGATCGACAAGATTTCCCGGAAATCGGACAACCCCTCCATCACTCGCGACGTTTCCGGCGAGGGTGTGCAGCAGGCCTTGCTGAAGCTCATCGAGGGCACCGTTGCCTCGGTACCGCCGCAGGGCGGTCGCAAGCATCCGCAGCAGGAGTTCCTGCAGGTCGATACGCGCAACATCCTGTTCATCTGCGGCGGCGCTTTCGCCGGTCTGGAGCGGGTCATCCAGAACCGTTCCGCGCGCGGCGGCATCGGTTTCAATGCCGAAGTGCGCAGTCAGGAGATGGGCAAGAAGGTCGGCGAGGCGTTCAAGGAAGTCGAGCCGGAAGATCTCGTCAAGTTCGGTCTTATTCCCGAGTTTGTAGGGCGTTTGCCGGTGATCGCGACTCTTGATGAGCTCGACGAGGCTGCGCTCATGCAGATCCTGACCGAGCCGAAGAACGCTCTCACCAAGCAGTACGCCAAGCTGTTCGAGATGGAAGGCGTCGACCTCGAATTCCGTCCGGACGCACTCAAGGCGGTTGCCCGCAAGGCGCTCGAACGCAAGACCGGTGCACGTGGCTTGCGTTCAATTCTCGAAGGTATCCTTCTCGATACCATGTACGAGATTCCCTCCCAGCAGGATGTCAGCAAGGTGGTCATCGATGAGAGTGTCATCGATGGCTCGTCGCAACCCCTGATGATCTACGAGAACAGCGAAAAGCCAGCCAAGGCTGCGCCTGAGGCATGAAAGAGCAGGGGCCTTCGGGCCCCTTTTCTTTTCCGACTGGCACGCTTGTTTTTTCCCGGGCCTAACCCCATCTTAGGCTGAAAGGTCTTCCTATCTGTTTCGTGGCCAAGTGCCGCTGTAGAGCCGACATTATGAAAACACTCGTCGAATTGCCCTTGCTGCCGCTACGTGACGTGGTGGTGTACCCGCACATGGTCATCCCGTTGTTCGTCGGTCGGGAAAAGTCCATCGAGGCCCTGGAGGCAGCGATGACCGGCGACAAGCAAATCCTCCTGCTGGCGCAGAAAAACCCCGCGGACGATGATCCGGGCGAAGATGGCCTGTACCGCATGGGTACGGTCGCTACCGTGCTGCAGTTGCTCAAGCTGCCGGATGGCACCGTCAAGGTGCTGGTCGAAGGCGAGCAGCGCGGCCAGGTCGAGCGCTTCATCGAGGAGGAAGGGCACATTCGTGCCGCGGTCCAGGCCATCGACGACGCCAATGTCGGCGAGCGCGAGGCCGAGGTCTTCACTCGCAGCCTGCTGAGCCAGTTCGAGCAATACGTCCAGTTGGGCAAGAAAGTCCCCGCCGAGGTGCTTTCCTCGCTGAACAGCATCGACGAGCCGAGCAGGCTGGTCGATACCATGGCCGCGCACATGGCGCTGAAGATCGAGCAGAAGCAGGACATCCTGGAGATCACCGACCTGTCGTCGCGGGTCGAGCATGTCCTGGCGCTGCTGGATGCCGAGATCGACCTGCTGCAGGTGGAAAAGCGCATCCGCGGCCGGGTCAAGAAGCAGATGGAGCGCAGCCAGCGCGAGTACTACCTGAATGAGCAGATGAAGGCCATTCAGAAGGAACTCGGCGATATCGACGAAGGGCACAACGAAGTCGAGGAGCTGAAGAAGCGCATCGACGCCGCCGGCCTGACCAAGGAGGCGCACACCAAGGCCACTGCCGAGCTGAACAAGCTCAAGCAGATGTCGCCGATGTCGGCGGAAGCCACCGTGGTGCGTTCCTACATAGACTGGCTGCTGAACGTGCCGTGGAAGGCCGAGAGCAAGGTGCGCCATGATCTCGCCAAGGCGGAAGACATCCTCGATGCCGACCATTACGGCCTGGAAGAGGTCAAGGAGCGCATTCTCGAGTATCTCGCCGTGCAAAAGCGGGTGAAGAAGCTCAAGGGCCCGGTCCTTTGCCTGGTGGGGCCGCCCGGCGTGGGCAAGACCTCCCTGGCCGAATCCATCGCTCGCGCCACCAATCGCAAGTTCGTGCGCATGGCGCTCGGCGGCGTGCGTGACGAGGCCGAGATCCGCGGTCACCGTCGTACCTATATCGGCTCCATGCCGGGCCGCCTGATCCAGAAGATGACCAAGGTCGGCGTGCGCAACCCGCTGTTCCTCCTCGACGAAATCGACAAGATGGGCAGCGACATGCGCGGGGATCCCGCCTCGGCGCTGCTCGAGGTGCTCGACCCGGAGCAGAACCACAACTTCAACGATCACTACCTGGAAGTCGACTACGACCTGTCCGACGTGATGTTCCTCTGCACCGCGAACTCGATGAACATCCCGGCGCCCCTGCTGGATCGGATGGAAGTCATCCGCCTGCCGGGCTACACCGAGGACGAGAAGGTCAACATCGCCTCCAAGTACCTGATTCCGAAGCAGGTCCAGGCCAACGGCCTGAAGAAGGGCGAGCTGACCTTCGAGGAAGGCGCCCTGCGCGACATCATTCGCTACTACACCCGCGAAGCCGGGGTGCGCAGCCTCGAGCGGCAGATCGCCAAGGTCTGCCGCAAGGCGGTGAAGGAGCATGCCAAGCTCAAGCGTATCCAGGCGGTGGTGTCCAGCGAGACGCTGGAGAACTACCTCGGCGTGCGCAAGTTCCGTTATGGCCTCGCCGAACAGCAGGACCAGATCGGCCAGGTGACCGGGCTGGCCTGGACCCAGGTCGGCGGCGAGCTGCTTACCATCGAGGCGGCCGTGGTACCCGGCAAGGGCCAGTTGACCAAGACCGGATCGCTGGGTGACGTGATGGCGGAATCGATCACCGCGGCGTTGACCGTGGTGCGCAGCCGCGCCCAGAGCCTAGGAATCGCGGCGGACTTCCACGAGAAGCGTGACATCCATATCCACGTTCCGGAAGGCGCTACGCCGAAGGATGGCCCGAGCGCAGGCATCGGCATGTGCACGGCGCTGGTTTCGGCGATCACGCAGATCCCGGTGCGCGCCGACGTGGCAATGACCGGGGAGATCACCCTGCGTGGGCAGGTGCTGGCGATCGGCGGGCTGAAAGAAAAACTTTTGGCGGCGCACCGCGGCGGGATCAAGACGGTGATCATTCCCGAGGAAAATGTTCGCGACCTGAAGGAAATTCCGGACAATATTAAGAGTGATCTGGTTATTAAACCGGTTAAATGGATTGACGAAGTCCTGCAAATTGCGCTGCAATACGCCCCGGAGCCCTTGCCCGATGCGGCTCCGGAGATGGTTGCAAAGGATGAAAAACGCGAGCCTGATTCCAAGGAGCGAATTAGCACGCATTAGTCGGTAGGTATTCTTGACACTGTTTTTGGGCCCTTGTTATAAAGCGGCACTTGCTGAGTCAGTTGGCCTACCAGCGCAGAATTTCCTTACACCTAACACATAGAAACATACTCAACAGAAATAAGGGGACTTAGAGTGAACAAGTCGGAACTGATCGATGCAATTGCCGCATCTGCTGATATCCCGAAAGCTGTTGCCGGTCGCGCACTGGACGCAGTGATCGAGTCCGTCACTGGCGCCCTGAAGGCTGGTGACTCCGTCGTGCTGGTTGGTTTCGGCACCTTCGCTGTCAAAGAGCGCGCTGCTCGCACCGGTCGCAACCCGCAAACTGGCAAGCCGATCAAGATCGCCGCTGCCAAGATCCCGGGTTTCAAAGCCGGTAAAGCCCTGAAGGATGCTGTCAACTAAGCGTCTTTTGGGACTCGTTCTACCCAGGTCGGCCAAGGCTGGCCTGGCTGCGGAGCGGTAGTTCAGTCGGTTAGAATACCGGCCTGTCACGCCGGGGGTCGCGGGTTCGAGTCCCGTCCGCTCCGCCAGTTACGAGAAGGCGCATCCTCGGATGCGCCTTTCTTATATCCGCATCTCTTACCCACGCCGCGCCGCCCAAGACGGCTGGTCGTGGCAGTTTTTGGGGGCTGCATGCTGCAGAACATCAGGGATAATTCCCAGGGCTGGATCGCCAAGACCATCATTGGCGTGATCATCGTTCTCCTGTCGCTGACCGGCTTCGACGCGATCATCCGGGCCACCGACCACTCCAACGTGGCCGCCAAGGTCAACGGCGACGATATCAGTCTCAATGAAGTCCAACAGGCCGTGGACATGCAGCGTCGCCAGCTGCTGCAACGCCTAGGCAAGGATTTCGATCCATCCATGCTGGATGACAAGCTGCTCAAGGAAGCGGCCCTGAAGGGGCTGATCGAGCGTACCCTGCTGCTCCAGGCCGCCAAGGACGACAAGTTCGCCTTCTCCGACCAGGCGCTGGACCAGTTGATCCTGCAAACTCCCGAGTTCCAGGTCGACGGCAAGTTCAACGCGGATCGCTTCGACCAGGTCATCCGCCAGATGAACTACAGCCGCATGCAGTTCCGCCAGATGCTCGGCCAGGAAATGCTCATCGGCCAGCTTCGCGCCGGCCTGGCGGGCACCGGTTTCGTCACCGACAACGAATTGCAGTCCTTCGCTCGCCTCGAGAAGCAGACCCGCGACTTCGCCACCCTGGCGATCAAGGCCGACGCGTCCAAGAGCAGCGTGAGCGAGGACGAGGTGAAGGCCTTCTACGAAGGCCACAAGAGCGAGTTCATGACTCCCGAGCAGGTGGTCGTCGAATACGTGGAACTGAAGAAGTCCTCCTTCTTCGACCAGGTCAAGGTGAAGCAGGAAGACCTCGAGGCGTTGTACCAGAAGGAAATCGCCAACCTCTCCGAGCAGCGCGATGCCGCCCACATCCTGATCGAGGTGAACGACAAGGTCGGCGACGAGCAGGCCAAGGCGAAGATCGACGAGATCAAGGCTCGCCTGGCCAAGGGCGAGGATTTCGCCGCGCTGGCCAAGGAGTTCTCCCAGGATATCGGCTCGGCCGCCACCGGCGGCGACCTGGGCTACGCCGGCCGCGGCGTGTACGACCCCGCGTTCGAGGAGGCGCTGTATGCGCTGAAGCAAGGTGAGGTATCCGCCCCGGTGAAGACTCCGTACGGCTACCACCTGATCAAGCTGCTGGGCGTGCAGGCACCGGAAGTGCCGAGCCTGGAAAGCCTCAAGCCGAAGCTCGAGGACGAACTGAAGAAGCAGATGGTCGAGCAGCGTTTCGTCGAGGCTACTAAGGATCTGGAAAGCTCCGCCTACGAAGCCGCCGACCTGAGCCAGCCGGCGCAGGAAATGGGCCTGAAGGTCCAGACCAGCCAGCCGTTCGGACGTTCGGGGGGCGACGGCATCGCTGCCAACCGCCAGATCGTGCAGACCGCGTTCAGCGCCGAGGTGCTGGAAGAAGCCGCCAACAGTGGCGCCATCGAGCTGGATCCGGACACCGTGGTGGTGCTGCGGGTCAAGGAACACAACAAGCCGAAGGAGCAACCGCTGGAGCAGGTCGCGGCGAACATCCGCGAGCGCCTGGCCGCCGAAAAGGCCGCCGAGGAGGCGCAGAAGCGTGGCGAGGCCCTGATTGCAGAGCTGCGTGAAGGCCGTACCTCTTCCGCAGCGGGTGAGTCGTGGAAAGTGGTCGAGGCGGCCTCCCGCGGCCAGGAAGGCGTCGATCCGAAACTGCTCCAGGCGGTGTTCCGCATGCAGCGTCCGGAGGCCAAGGACAAGCCTTCGCTCTCTGGCGTGACCCTGGCCAATGGCGATTACGTGGTGATCCGCCTGAATGGCGTCAGCGAGCCGGAGGAGGCTATCTCCGACGACGAGAAGGCCATGTACCGCCGCTTCCTGGCTTCGCGCAGCGGACAGGCAGACTTCGCCGCCTTCCGCCGTCAGTTGCAGGACAAGGCGGAAGTCGAGAAATACTGAGACCGAGATGCAGAGAAAAGGCCGCTTACGCGGCCTTTTCTTTATTCCGCCCATGAAAAAGGCCGCTCGAAGCGGCCATTTTTCATGGGCGGGGTGATCAGTCGTCGTCCAGCAGGCCCATGGCGGTAGTGTTGAAGCCGCCATCGACGTAGAGGATCTCGCCACTGATACCGCTGGCCAGGTCTGAACAGAGGAAGGCGCCGGCATTGCCGACTTCCTCGATGGTGACGTTGCGCCGCAGCGGCGTCTGCCGCTCGTTGGCGGCCAGCATCTTGCGGAAACTCTTGATCCCGGAGGCGGCGAGCGTTCGGATCGGCCCGGCGGAAACCGCATTGACCCGGGTGCCTTCCGCGCCCAGGCTGCCGGCCAGGTAGCGGACCCCGGCCTCCAGGCTGGCCTTGGCCATGCCCATTACGTTGTAGTTCGGCATGGTCCGTTCGGCGCCCAGGTAGGAGAGGGTCAGCAGGCTGCCGTTGCGGCCCTTCATCATTTCCCGTCCGGCCTTGGCCAGGGCGATGAAGCTGTAGGCGCTGATGTCGTGGGCGATGCGGAAGCCCTCGCGGGTGGTCACCGCGGTGAAGTCGCCGTCGAGCTGATCGCCTGGAGCGAATCCGACGGAGTGGACGATGATGTCCAGGCCGTCCCAGTGCTTGCCCAGGGCGGCGAACACCGCTTCGATCTGGCTGTCGTCGGCCACGTCACAGGGGAAGCACAGCTCCGGCCGCGAGCCCCAGCCACTGGCGAACTCCTCCACCCGGCCCCTGAGCTTGTCGTTCTGGTAGGTGAAGGCCAGTTCGGCGCCTTCCCGGTGCATGGCGGCGGCGATGCCGGAAGCGATGGAGAGCTTGCTGGCGACTCCGACGATCAGGGCGCGTTTTCCTGTGAGAAATCCCATGGTCCGTTCCTTGTCTGCTACTCAGTTTTCCGCGCTTGCCGGGGCCATGAAGGCAGCCTCCAGCAATTGCTGCGTATAGGGATGTTGCGGCGAGGCGAAAACCGCTTCGGCGCTGCCCTGTTCCACCACCTTGCCATGTCGAACCACCATCAACTGGTGGCTGAGCGCCTTGACCACCGCCAGGTCGTGGCTGATGAACAGGTAGGTGAGGTTGTACTTGCCCTGCAGTTGCCGCAGCAATTCCACGACCTGGCGCTGCACGGTGCGGTCGAGCGCCGAGGTCGGTTCGTCGAGCAGGATCAGTGCCGGTTTCAGCACCAGTGCCCGGGCGATGGCGATGCGCTGGCGCTGGCCG
>NZ_KV813469.1:0-53014 GCF_001813645.1 Pseudomonas sp. HMSC063H08 | reverse complement strand
GATGGCGATGCGCTGGCGCTGGCCGCCGGAGAATTCGTGGGGGTAACGGTAGCGGGTCTGCGGATCGAGCCCGACCTCCACCAGCGCGTCGATGATCGCCTGCTCCTGTTCGGCCTCGCTGCCGATCCTATGGATGCGCAGGCCTTCGCCGACGATCTCGCCGACACACATGCGTGGGCTGAGGCTGCCATACGGGTCCTGGAACACCACCTGCATCTCGCGGCGCAGCGGGCGCACGTCATGTTGCGCGAGACCGTCCAGCCGGGTGCCTTCGAAGCGGATGCCGCCCTGGCTTTCCAGCAGCCGCAGGATTGCCAGGCCAAGGGTCGACTTGCCCGAGCCGCTTTCGCCAACGATGCCCAGCGTCTGCCCGCGGGGTAGTTCGAAATTGACCCCGTCGACCGCCTTGACGTGGTCCACGGTGCGGCGGAACACGCCTTTGCGGATCGGGAACCAGACCCGCAGGTCGTCCACCGCCAACAGGGTTTCACCGGGCGGGTTGCTTGCCGGCGCACCGCTGGGCTCGGCGTTGAGCAGCTCGCGGGTATAGGGGTGTCGCGGGGCTGCGAAGAGTTCCTGGCAGGAAGCCTGCTCGACGATCCGCCCTTGTTGCATGACGCAGACGCGGTGGGCGATGCGCCGGACCAGGTTGAGGTCGTGGGTGATCAGCAGCAGGGACATGCCCAGGCGTGCCTGCAGGTCCTTGAGCAGATCGAGGATCTTCAACTGGACGGTGACGTCGAGCGCGGTGGTCGGTTCGTCGGCGATCAGCAGTTGCGGCTCGCAGGCCAGGGCCATGGCGATCATCACCCGCTGCCGCTGGCCGCCGGAGAGTTCGTGTGGATAGGCTTTCAGGCGCTTGGCTGGCTCGGGGATGCCGACCAGCTCGAGCAGTTCGAGAATTCTCGCGCTGGCCTTGGCGCCACCCAGGCCCTTGTGCAGGGCGAGGACCTCGGCGAGCTGCTTCTCGATGGTATGCAGCGGATTGAGCGAGGTCATGGGTTCCTGGAAGACCATGGCGATGCGGTTGCCGCGGATCCCGCGCAGGCGCCGTTCCGGGAGCTTGAGCAGATCCTCGCCCTGGTAGTGGATGCTGCCTGCTGGGTGGCTGGCGACGGAGTAGGGCAGCAGGCGCAGGATCGAGTGGGCGGTCACCGACTTGCCCGAGCCGCTTTCGCCGACCAGGGCCAGGGTCTCGCCCTGGCGGATGTCGAAGCTGACGCCTTCGACCACCCGCTGGCGTTGCTCGCCGGAGAGGAATTCGACGGCGAGGTCGCGGATTTCCAGAATGTTCTCGCTCATCTCATTTCCTCGGGTCGAAAGCGTCGCGGGCGGCTTCGCCGATGAACACCAGCAGGCTCAGCATGACCGCCAGCACCACGAAGGCGGAAATGCCCAGCCAGGGTGCCTGGAGGTTGGACTTGCCCTGGGCGACCAACTCGCCCAGCGACGGCGCGCCGGGCGGCAGGCCGAAGCCGAGGAAGTCCAGGGAGGTGAGGGTGCCGATGGCGCCGGTGAGGATGAACGGCATGAAGGTCAGGGTCGAGATCATCGCGTTCGGCAGGATGTGACGGAACATGATGGCGCTGTTGCGCATGCCGAGGGCCCGGGCGGCGCGGACGTATTCCAGGTTGCGCCCGCGGAGGAACTCGGCGCGGACCACGTCCACCAGGCTCATCCAGGAAAACAGCAGCATGATGCCCAGCAGCCACCAGAAGTTCGGCTGGACGAAGCTGGCCAGGATGATCAGCAGGTAGAGCACCGGCAGCCCCGACCAGACTTCCAGGAAACGCTGGCCGAGCAGGTCGACCCAGCCGCCGTAGTAGCCTTGCAGGGCGCCGACGGTGACGCCGATCAGAGAACTGAGCACGGTCAGGGTCAGGGCGAAGAGGATCGACACGCGGAAGCCGTAGATCACCCGGGCGAGCACGTCGCGGGCCTGGTCGTCGGTGCCCAGCCAGTTTTCCGCCGACGGCGGGGCGGGGGCGGGAACCTTCAGCTCGTAGTTGATGGTGTCGTAGCTGTAGGGGATCGGCGGCCAAAGCACCCAGCCGTCCTTCTCGGCGATCAGTTGGCTGATGTAGGGGCTCTTGTAGTTGGCTTCCAGGGGGAATTCGCCGCCGAAGGTGGTTTCCGGGTAGCGTTTGAAGACCGGGAAATACCAGCCGCCGTCGTAATGCACGACCAGCGGTTTGTCGTTGGCGATCAGTTCGGCGCCGAGGCTGCCGACGAACAGGATGAGGAACAGCCAGAGCGACCACCAGCCACGCTTGTTGCTCTTGAAGCGGGCCCAGCGGCGCTGGTTGATGGGAGACAGGCGCATCGGATTACTCCCGGTTCTCGAAGTCGATGCGCGGATCGACCAGGGTGTAGACGATATCGCTGATCAGCTTCATGACCAGCCCGAACAGGGTGAAGATGAACAGCGTGCCGAAGACCACCGGGTAGTCGCGGTTCATCGCCGCTTCGAAGCTGAGCAGGCCGAGGCCGTCGAGGGAGAAGATCACCTCGATCAACAGCGAACCGGTGAAGAAGATCCCCAGCAGCGCAGCCGGCAGGCCGGCAATCACCAGCAGCATGGCGTTGCGGAATACGTGCCCGTAGAGCACGCGGCGTTCGGTCAGGCCCTTGGCGCGGGCGGTGACCACGTATTGCTTGCCGATCTCGTCGAGGAAGCTGTTCTTGGTCAGCAGCGTGATGGTGGCGAAGTTGCCGATCACCAGGGCGGTTACCGGCAAGGCCAGGTGCCAGAAATAGTCGAGCACCTTGCCGCCGAGGCTGAGCTGGTCGAAGTTGTTCGAGGTCAGGCCGCGCAGGGGGAACCAGTCCCAGTAGCTGCCGCCGGCGAACAGCACCACCAGCAGGATGGCGAAGAGGAAGGCGGGAATGGCGTAGCCGACGATGATCGCCGAACTGGTCCAGATGTCGAAGACGCTGCCGTGGCGGACCGCCTTGGCGATCCCCAGCGGGATCGACACCAGGTACATGATCAGCGTGCTCCAGAGCCCGAGCGAGATCGACACCGGCAATTTCTCGACGATCAGGTCGGTGACCTTGGCGTCGCGGAAGAAGCTCTGCCCGAAGTCCAGGTGCAGGTAGTTCTTCAGCATGATCATGAAGCGCTCGGGGGCCGACTTGTCGAAGCCGTACATGCGCTCGATCTCTTTCACCAGCTCCGGGTCCAGGCCTTGCGCGCCGCGGTATTGCGAGCCGGCCACGGCGACTTCGCCGCCGCCGCCGGAGATGCGCCCGGTGGCGCCGCCGGAAGCGGCGTCGAAGCCTTCCAGCTTGGCGATCATCTGCTCCACCGGACCGCCGGGAGCGGCCTGGATGATGATGAAGTTGATCAGCAGGATGCCGAACAGGGTAGGGACGATCAGCAGCAGGCGCCGCAGGATGTAGGAGAGCATGCGGCGTTACTCCCGTTCCGGCTCGGCGTCTTGCGCGGCTTCGGCTTGCGCCTTGCTCGGCAGCGCCTTGTCGCTGGTCTGCCACCAGGTCATCAGGCCCCAGTCGTAGAGCGGCGTCACCTTCGGCCGGCCGAAACGGTTCCAGTAGGCGACCCGCCAGGTATCGACGTAGTAGTTGGGAACCACGTAGTAGCCCCACGACAGTACGCGGTCGAGGGCGCGGGTATGGTTGATCAGGCTTTGCCGCGAGTCGGACTGGATCAGGCTTTCCACCAGGCTGTCGATGGCCGGGTCCTTGAGGCCGATGAAGTTGCGGCTGCCGGCCTTGTCGGCGCTGCTGGAATGCCAGAACTCTCGCTGTTCGTTGCCTGGCGAGTTGGATTGCGGCCAGGTCGCCGAGGTCATGTCGAAATCCCGCGAGCGCAGGCGGTTGACGAACTGCGAGACGTCGACGCGACGGATCTGCATGTCGATGCCAAGTTCGGCCAGGTTGCGCTTGAACGGCAGGATGACCCGTTCCATGTTGGCCTGGAACAGCATGAATTCGAAGCTCAGTGGTTGGCCGTCGGGACCTACCATGCGGTTGTTCTCGATCCTGTAGCCGGCCTCGGTGAGCAACTGGTAGGCCTTGCGCCGCTGCTCGCGGATCACCCCGCTGCCGTCATTGACCGGATTCTGGAAGACCTGGTCGAAGGCCTCGTCGGGAATCTTGCCGCGCAGCGGTTCGAGGATCTTCAGCTCGGCTTCGCTGGGCAACTGGTGGGCGGCCATCTCCGAGTTCTCGAAATAGCTGTTGGTGCGCTTGTAGGAGCTGAAGAACAGCTGCTTGTTCGACCATTCGAAGTCGAACAGCAGGCTGATCGCCTGGCGTACCCGGCGGTCCTGGAACACCGGGCGGCGGATATTGAAGGCGAAGCCCTGCATCCCCACCGGGTTGTGGTTGTGGATGCTGGCCTTGATGAAGCGCCCGTCGCGCAATGCCGGCGACTCGTAGCCGGTGGCCCAGTCCTTCGCCGAATATTCGAGGTTGACGTCGTACTGGCCGGCCTTGAAGGCTTCCAGGGCGACCGACATGTCGCGATAGGAGTCGATGGTGATGGTGTCGAAGTTATAGAGTCCGCGGGAGACCGGAAGGTCCTTGGCCCACCAGTCCTTGACTCGCTCGTAGCTGATGGAGCGTCCCGGATCGACCTTGGCGATGCGGTAGGGACCGCTGCCTACCGGGATTTCCATGCCGGTCTTGGAAAAGTCGCGGTCGGCCCACCAGTGTTTCGGCAGGATCGCGATCTGGCCGAGGATCAGCGGCAGTTCGCGGTTGCCGGCGTGCTTGAAGTCGAAGCGCACGCGAAGCTTGTCCTCGGCGACCACCTTGTCGACGTCCGCATAGTAGTTGCGGTACATCGGGTCGCCCTTGCTCACCAGCGTCTCGAAGGTGAACACCACGTCTTCGGCGGTGACCGGCGTGCCATCGCTGAAACGGGCCTGGGGGCGCAGGTAGAAGCGCACGTAGCTGTTGTCCGGTGCCTTCTCGATCTTCTCCGCGAGCAGGCCGTATTCGGTGAACGGCTCGTCCTGCGACTGGAAGGCCAGGGTGTCGTAGATCAGGCCCAGCGAAGGGGCCGAGACGCCCTTGCCGATGAACGGGTTGAGGCTGTCGAAGCCGCCGAAGTCGGCTTGGCGGAGGATGCCGCCTTTCGGCGCATCCGGATTCACGTAGTCGAAATGCTTGAAATCGGCGGGATACTTCGGAGGCTCATCGTAGAGCGTCAGTGCATGTTTCGGGGCGGCGAGGAGCGAGCCGCAGCAGCCGAGCAGCAGGGCTGCCAGCAGAGGGGTGAAGCGGGGACGGATCATCGGGACGTCTCCAGGTTTTTCTGCCACCACGCGCGCAGGCCCAGGGTGTAGGGCGGGGTGGCGACGAAGGCGAAGCGGTTGCGGTACGCCAGACGGTGCGAATTGAGGTACCAGTTGGGAATGCTGTAGTACTGCCAGAGCAAGGTCCGGTCCAGGGCTCGCGCGGCGGCGACCTGTTCGTCGCGGCTGTGGGCGCCTAGCAGGCGGTTGAGCATGGCGTCGACCACCGGGTTGGCGATGCCCGCGTAATTCTTGCTGCCCTTGACCTTCACCTGGCTGGAGTGGAAGTACTGCCACTGTTCCAGGCCGGGACTGAGGGTCTGCGGCAGGGTCATGAGGATCATGTCGTAGTCGAACTGGTCCAGGCGCTGCTTGTATTGGGCGCGGTCGACGGTGCGCAGGCGCGCGTCGATGCCGATGCTGGCGAGGTTTTCGCGATAGGGCTGGAGAATACGCTCCAGGCTCGGATTGACCAGCAGGATTTCGAAGCGCAGCGGTTCGCCCTTTTTATTCAGCAGTCGGTCGCCGGACAGCTTCCAGCCGGCATCGGCCAGTAGACCGAGCGCATGCCTGAGGGTTTCACGGGGAATGCCGCGCCCCTCGGTGGTCGGCAGGCTGAACGGCTGTTTGAACAACTGCGCCGGCAATTGCTTGCGGTACGGCGACAGGTACAGCCATTCCTGGCCCTCCGGGACGCCGCTGGCGGCGAATTCGCTGTTCGGGTAGTAGCTGCGCGAGCGCAGGTAGGAATTGCTGAAGAGGGCGCGATTGGTCCATTCGAAGTCGAACATCTCGCCCAGCGCCTGGCGTAGCGCGCGCTCCTTGAACGCGGCGCGACGGGTGTTCATGAACAACGCCTGGGTCTGGCTGGGGATCTGGTGCGGGATTTCCGTGCGGATCACATCGCCGCGCAGAACCGCGGGGAAGCGATAGTTGTTCAGCCAGTTCTTCGCCTGGTGCTCGATGTAGAAGTCGAACTCGCCGGCCTTGAAGGCTTCGAAGGCGACGCCGTTGTCCCGGTAGAAGTCCACCACGACCCGGTCGAAATTGTATTTGCCGCGGTTCACCGGCAGTTTTTCGCCCCACCAGCCCTTCACGCGTTCGAACACCAGGCGGCGCCCGGGATCGACCTCGACGATGCGATAGGGACCGCTGCCCAGCGGCGCGGTGAAGGTGGTGGCGCGGAAGTCGCGATCCTTCCAGTAATGCTGCGGCAGCACCGGAAGCTCGCCCAGGCGCAGGATCAGCAGCGGGTTGCCGGAGCGCCGCAGGACGAAACGCACCCGGTGGGGGGTGAGGATATCGACCCGCTTCACCTCCTGCAGGTAGGTGCGGTACATCGGGTGCCCCTGCTTGACCAGGGTGCGATAGGAAAAGGCCACGTCGCTGGCGGTGACCGGCCTGCCGTCGTGGAAGCGTGCTTCCGGCCGCAGGTTGAATACCACCCAGCTGCGGTTTTCCGCGTATTCCACGCTCTTCGCGATCAGGCCATAGCTGGAGGCTGGTTCGTCGCCGGACGGGTCGTACAGGCCGGTGCCCACCATCAATGGTTCGTTCAGCTCATTGACGCCGTACTGGAGGAAATCGCCGGTGCCGATCGGGCTGGTGCCTTTCAGGGTGTAGGGGTTGAGCGTGTCGAAGCTGCCCGAGGCCATCAGGCGCAAGGTGCCGCCTTTGGGGGCGTCGGGATTGGTCCAGTCGAAGTGCTGGAAATTGGCCGGATACTTGAGCGTGCCGAATTGGGCATAACCATGGCTCTGGGTAATCGCGGCGAAGCTGGGCAGGCTCACGGCCAGGCCGAGGATCAGGAAGGAGAGGCGACGCATCAGGCGTGTGTCCGGGTCCTTGGCTATTTTTGACAACGAATCGTCAGGCAACAGTAACACCTTGCCCGCACAGGAAAAAAGAGGGAGCGCGGGCCTGGCCGGCCTAGGGTCCGGGGTTCTGGCAGCGCTTGCGAAAACGCCACGCCGGCAGGAGCGGGCGTGGCGTTTCGGGACGGCCTGCAATGGGCTGTCAGCGGCTCGCGGTGTCCAGGTACAGGGTCAGGGTCTGGCCGGGCTTGAGCGCCTGCTTGCTGCGCGGGTTCCAGCGCTGCAGGTGCTTCATCTCGACATTGAAGCGCTTGGCGATCAGGTACATCGAGTCGCCTTGCTTGACCTTGTAGTAGGTGGCGCTGTCGCGCTTGCCGGCGGCGTTTCCCTTGCGGGCCGCCAGGGCCTGGGTGCCGCCTTGCAGCTTGAGGGTCTGGCCGACCTTCAGGGCGTGCTTGTCCAGGCCGTTCCAGCGCTTCAGGTCGTTGACGTCGACGCCATTGTTGCGGGCGATCTGCCACAGGCTGTCGCCGTTCTTGACCTTATAGGAGCGGGTCCTGGCCGGGGTGGAAGCCTGTCGGGCGAGTTGCTGGTAGACCGGCTTGACGGCGCCGCCGGCGATCTGCCCGGGGATGCTCAGTTGCTGGCCCTTGCGCAGGTGGTTGCTGGACAGGCGGTTGGCGCTCTTGAGCTCCGCTACGGTGATCCGATAGCGGTTGGCGATGCTGTGCAGGCTGTCGCCGCTACGCACCCGGTATTGCTGCCAGGCGGTGACTTCCTTCGGCTTGAGGGTGTCCAGCGAGGCGGTCAGGAACGCCGCTTTCTCCATCGGCACCAACAGTTGCTGGGGGCCGTCCATGGTCACGCGGCGCTTGTAGGCCGGGTTCAGCTGGTACAGCTCGTCCTCGTCCAGGTTCGCCAGCGCGGCGACGCTGGACAGGTCGATCCCGCGCTTGACCCGGACGGCCTGGAAGTAGGGCTCGTTGTTGATCGGGTTCAGGCTGATGCCGTAGGAATCCGGCGCCATGACGATCTGCGAGAGGGCGAGCAGCTTGGGTACGTAGTCCTGGGTTTCCTGCGGCAGCGGCAGGTTCCAGTAGTCGGTCGGCAGGCCCAGTTTCTCGTTGCGTTCGATGGCGCGGCTGACAGTGCCTTCGCCGGCGTTGTAGGCCGCCAGGGCGAGCATCCAGTCGCCGTTGAACATGTCGTGCAGGCGCTCGAGATAGGTCAGGGCGGCATTGGTCGAGGCGGTGATGTCGCGGCGACCGTCGTAGAAATTGGTCTGGCGCAGGTTGAAATGCTGGCCGGTGGCGGGAATGAACTGCCAGAGGCCGGCGGCGTTGCTGCGCGACAGGGCGAAGGGGTTGTAGGCGCTTTCGATGACCGGCAGCAGCGCCAGTTCGAGCGGCATGTTGCGTTCTTCCAGGCGCTCGACCACGTAGTGCATGTAGAGGCTGCCGCGCGCGCTCGATTGTTCGAGGAACGACTGGTTGCTGAGGAACCAGAGGCGCTGGCGTTCGATGCGCGGGTTGGTGCTGATCGCATCCTGGAGCTGGAAACCGTCGCGCATGCGGTCCCAGATGTCGTTGTAGGCGGCGTTCTGGCCGGGCTGGGCATGCAGCCAGGAGGGATTGAACTGGACGTCGACGGCTCGGGCGCCGGGACGTGCTGCTTTGGCCTGGGCCTCCCCCTTGATCTGGCCGCTGCCCTGGCAGCCGGCGAGCGCACCGGCGATGAGCAGGATGGACACCCGAACGGCGCGAGCCAGGGCGTCTAGATCGGGGGTTTTACGTGTCTGTGGCGGCATCGGCTGAGTGCTGTTCCGGGCAAAAATTCAGCCGATTCTAGAAATGACCTCAAGAGTGGTCAAGATTTCGCCAACCTTCAGAACTGGTCCTTCCAGGCCCTCAGGACGGCGAAAACCTCCTCCGGGGTGCGGTTTTGCTGGCCGCTCCGCTGGTCGGCTTTTTTCTTAACAGAATTTTCCGAAACGCGAAGAAATGGATTGGTCGACAATTCCAGCGAGATTTCCGACGGCAGGGTGATGCGATCCCGTTCGCGCAACCGGGTCGCTTCCTCGAAGCGTTCCCGCAGCGCCGCGTTGTCGGGCTCCACCGCCAGCGCGAAGCGCAGGTTGCTCAGCGTGTACTCGTGGGTGCAGTAGACCCGGGTGTTGGCCGGCAGCGCGGCCAGTCGCGCCAGGGAATGGTGCATCTGCGCCGGGGTGCCTTCGAAGAGACGGCCGCAGCCGGCGGCGAACAGGGTGTCGCCGCAGAACAGCAGCGGCGTCTCCGCCGGGTGGTAGTAGGCGATATGGCCGAGGGTATGGCCGGGCACGTGGAAGATCTCGAAGACCAGGCCGAGCACCTCGACCCGTTCGCCGTCTTCCAGCGCCAGGTCGCGGGCCGGGATCTTCTCGTTGGCCGGGCCGAGAACCCGCGCGCCGGTCAGTTCCTTCAGGGCCGCGACGCCGCCGACGTGGTCGTGATGGTGGTGGGTCACCAGGATATCGCTCAACCGCCAGTCGGGATGGGCGGCCAGCCAGGCTTCCACCGGCTTGGCATCGCCGGGGTCGACCACCGCGCAGCGACGGCTTGTCGCATCTTGCAACAGCCAGATGTAGTTGTCGTTGAAGGCGGGCAGGGCGTCGATCTGTATCATGGGTCGATGTCGCTAAGCAGAAGTCATTGGCGCATAGTATTGCTTATTTTCCCGTCGTGCCGGCGTCCGTCGCCGCGAAGGGGAAGACGCTGGAGGTACGCATGAACGAACCGCAAGCCTTCGCCCAGACCGATGCCGAGTGGCTGGCATCGATCAACCGGGCGCGCGACTGGTTCCAGGGCCCGCTGGGCAGCCTGATGCTGGCCGAGGAGCGACGCCTGTTGTGCGACGAGCTGACCCGTTACTTCGGTGGCTACCTGGTGCACTACGGGCCGCATGCCGAACTGCCGCCGAGCACCGGGCAGATTCAGCGCGGCGTGCGCCTGGGGCCGCCGCTGCCGGGCGTGGACATCGCCTGCGAAGAGGGCGCCTGGCCGCTCAGCGAACATGCCGCGGACGTGGTCCTGCTGCAACACGGCCTGGATTTCTGCCTGTCGCCTCACCGTCTCCTGCGCGAAGCCGCGCGTACCGTTCGTCCGGGCGGCCACCTGCTGCTGATCGGAATCAACCCATGGAGCCTGTGGGGCATCCGTCATTATTTCGCCGGGGATGCCTTGCGCCAGGCCCGTTGCATTCCTCCGTCGCGGGCCTGCGACTGGCTCAACCTGCTGGGCTTCGCGCTGGAGAAACGGCGCTTCGGGTGCTATCGTCCGCCGCTTGCGTCGGCAGCCTGGCAATCGCGCCTGGCTCGCCTGGAGCGCTGGGGCGACGCCTGGCAGTCTTCGGGCGCCGGCTTCTATCTATTGGTGGCACGCAAGCTGGTCGTGGGGTTGCGCCCGTTGCGCCAGAGCAAGCGCGAACCGCGCGGTCAGCTGGTGCCCATGCCGGTGGCGAAAGTCAGCCGGCGAGATTCCGAAATTTAGGCATGACAGATAAAGAACAGGTAGTGATCTATACCGACGGCGCCTGCAAGGGCAACCCTGGGCGCGGCGGCTGGGGGGCGTTGCTCCTCTACAAGGGCGCCGAGCGAGAGCTTTGGGGCGGCGAGCCGGACACCACCAACAACCGCATGGAGCTGATGGCGGCGATCCAGGCGCTGGCGGCACTCAAGCGTTCCTGTCCGATCCGTCTGATCACCGACTCGGAATACGTGATGCGCGGCATCACCGAATGGTTGCCGAACTGGAAGAAGCGCGGCTGGAAGACCGCCAGCAAGCAGCCTGTCAAGAATGCCGACCTCTGGCAGGCCCTGGATGAACAGGTCGCCCGGCACCAGGTGGAGTGGCAGTGGGTCCGCGGGCATACCGGCGACCCCGGCAACGAGCGGGCCGACCAGTTGGCCAACCGTGGCGTCGCCGAATTGCCGCGCTGAGCGGCCACACCGAAACAAGCGTTCAGCAGCCACGGCTGCAGCGAAACAGAGAAAGGCTCTATAGATGCGTAGCGTCGTACTGGATACCGAAACCACCGGCATGCCGGTGACCGATGGTCACCGGATCATCGAGATCGGCTGTGTCGAGCTGGAGGGGCGCCGCCTGACCGGTCGCCACTTCCACGTCTACCTGCAACCCGATCGCGAGGTCGACGAAGGGGCGATCGCCGTCCACGGCATCACCAACGAATACCTGAAGGACAAGCCGCGCTTCCGCGAGGTCGCCAACGATTTCTTCGAATTCATCCGCGGCGCCCAGCTGATCATCCACAACGCGGCGTTCGATATCGGCTTCATCAACAACGAGTTCGCCCTGCTGGGCCAGCAGGACCGCTCGGACGTGACCGAGTACTGCTCGGTGCTGGATACCCTGCTGATGGCCCGCGAGCGCCATCCGGGCCAGCGCAACAACCTCGATGCGTTGTGCAAGCGCTACGGCGTGGACAACTCCGGCCGCGACCTGCACGGCGCGTTGCTCGACGCCGAGATCCTCGCCGACGTCTACCTGGCGATGACCGGCGGCCAGACCAGCCTGTCGCTGGCCGGCAGCGGCGCGGAAGGCGACGGCAGCGGCCGGCCGATGGTCAGCCCGATCCGTCGGCTCGATCCGGCGCGGGTCGCCACCCCGGTGCTGCGCGCCAACGCCGAAGAGCTGGCTGCGCATGCGGCGCGGCTGGCGGTGATCGAGAAGTCGGCAGGTGGTCCGTCGCTCTGGGCGCAACTGGAAGCGCCGGTCGGCGAATAGCCTGCCCATGCACCACGGGCGCCGCGTTCAGCGCGTCGCCCGCTCCACCAGCAAGGTGTCGCAGAACTGCTCGAAACGGCGGATCCTGCCGTCCTCCACCGTCCATACGTGTGCCACGCGCGCTTCGAACGACTTGCCGCTGCGACGGTGGGTCGCTGCATATCGACCGACAGCGACCACGCTGTCGCCGCCGTCGATCAGGCGCTCGATCTCGACCCTGAAGCCCTCCCAGTCCCGCTGCAAGGCCTGGAACACACCGGCGCCGATGGCGGCCGCGCCGACATAGGTGCCGGCCAGCGGGAAACCGGCCATTTCCGTCCATTCGGTGCGTTCGTCCATGTCCGCCAGCATTCCGGCGAGGTCCCCACGGCTCGAGGCCGCATAGTGATCGCTGACGATCCGATAAGCGCTGCGCATCGTTGTCGCTCCGTAGCAGGGCAGAGAGGTCCATGCTCCTCGCTGGCGGGAGCGGAGGCAAGCGCGGCGCGCCGACTTGTGTTGCCGCGACCTTTTCTTACAAGGGCAAGCCGCCGGGGGTTACGCGCGTGCCGGCAAGTCTCTACCCTGAGCCGACCGGCGGGGTTCGCCCGCCTGCTGCTCGGGATCAACAATGTATAAAGACCTCAAATTTCCCGTCCTCATCGTCCATCGCGACATCAAGGCCGACACCGTTGCCGGCGAACGCGTGCGGGGCATCGCCCACGAACTGGAGCAGGACGGCTTCAGCATTCTCTCCACCGCCAGCTCCGCCGAGGGGCGCATCGTCGCTTCCACCCACCACGGCCTGGCCTGCATCCTGGTCGCCGCCGAAGGTGCCGGGGAAAACCAGCGCCTGCTGCAGGATGTGGTCGAACTGATCCGCGTGGCCCGCGTGCGGGCGCCGCAATTGCCGATCTTCGCCCTCGGCGAGCAGGTGACCATCGAGAACGCGCCGGCCGAGTCCATGGCCGACCTGCACCAGTTGCGCGGCATCCTCTACCTGTTCGAAGACACCGTGCCGTTCCTCGCCCGCCAGGTCGCCCGGGCGGCGCGCAACTACCTGGCCGGGCTGCTGCCGCCATTCTTCCGTGCGCTGGTCGAGCACACCGCGCAGTCCAACTATTCCTGGCATACGCCGGGCCACGGCGGCGGTGTCGCCTATCGCAAGAGTCCGGTGGGACAGGCGTTCCACCAGTTCTTCGGGGAGAACACGCTGCGTTCCGACCTGTCGGTCTCGGTCCCCGAGCTGGGCTCGCTGCTCGACCATACCGGCCCCCTGGCCGAGGCCGAGGACCGTGCCGCGCGCAATTTCGGCGCCGACCATACCTTCTTCGTGATCAATGGCACTTCCACCGCGAACAAGATCGTCTGGCACTCCATGGTCGGTCGCGAAGACCTGGTGCTGGTGGACCGCAACTGCCACAAGTCGATCCTCCACTCGATCATCATGACCGGGGCGATACCGCTCTACCTGACTCCGGAACGCAACGAACTGGGGATCATCGGGCCGATCCCGCTGAGCGAATTCAGCAAGGAGTCGATCGCCGCGAAGATCGCCGCCAGCCCGCTGGCGCGCGGCCGCGAGCCGAAGGTGAAGCTGGCGGTGGTGACCAACTCCACCTACGACGGCCTGTGCTACAACGCCGAGCTGATCAAGCAGACCCTCGGCGACAGCGTCGAGGTGTTGCACTTCGACGAGGCTTGGTACGCCTATGCCGCGTTCCACGAGTTCTACGACGGACGCTATGGCATGGGCACCTCGCGCAGCGAGGAGGGCCCCCTGGTGTTCGCCACCCACTCCACGCACAAGATGCTCGCCGCCTTCAGCCAGGCCTCGATGATCCACGTGCAGGATGGCGGGACCCGGAAGCTGGACGTGGCGCGCTTCAACGAAGCCTTCATGATGCACATCTCGACCTCGCCGCAGTACGGCATCATCGCTTCGCTGGACGTGGCTTCGGCGATGATGGAAGGGCCCGCCGGGCGTTCGCTGATCCAGGAGACCTTCGACGAGGCCCTCAGCTTCCGCCGGGCCCTGGCCAACGTACGGCAGAACCTGGACCGGAACGACTGGTGGTTCGGCGTCTGGCAGCCGGAGCAGGTGGAGGGCACCGACCAGGTCGGCACCCATGACTGGGTGCTGGAGCCGAGCGCCGACTGGCACGGCTTCGGCGATATCGCCGAAGACTACGTGCTGCTCGACCCGATCAAGGTCACCCTGACCACCCCGGGCCTGAGCGCCGGCGGCAAGCTCAGCGAGCAGGGGATTCCGGCCGCCATCGTCAGCCGCTTCCTCTGGGAGCGCGGGCTGGTGGTGGAGAAAACCGGTCTCTACTCCTTCCTGGTGCTGTTCTCGATGGGCATCACCAAGGGCAAGTGGAGCACCCTGGTCACCGAACTGCTCGAATTCAAGCGCTGTTACGACGCCAACCTGCCGCTGCTCGACGTCTTGCCCTCCGTGGCCCAGGCCGGCGGCAAGCGCTACAACGGCGTGGGCCTGCGCGACCTCAGCGACGCCATGCACGCCAGCTACCGCGACAACGCCACGGCGAAGGCCATGAAGCGCATGTACACGGTGCTGCCGGAGGTCGCGATGCGGCCGTCCGAGGCCTACGACAAGCTGGTGCGCGGCGAGGTCGAGGCGGTACCGATCGCTCGGTTGGAAGGGCGCATCGCTGCCGTCATGCTGGTACCCTATCCGCCGGGTATCCCGCTGATCATGCCGGGTGAGCGCTTCACCGAGGCGACCCGCTCGATCCTCGACTATCTCGAGTTCGCGCGGACCTTCGAGCGCGCCTTCCCTGGTTTCGACTCCGATGTGCACGGCCTGCAGCATCAGGACGGACCGTCCGGGCGCTGCTATACCGTTGAATGCATAAAAGAATGAGGCCGACAGGCTAAGGGGTGTCGATGGCGGGGGGAGAGAAGGCCGGCAAGCGCGGCATGGGGTTCTGGACCTGCAGCGCGCTGGTGATCGGCAACATGGTCGGTTCGGGAGTCTTCCTGCTTCCCTCCAGCCTGGCTGCGTTCGGCGGGCTCAGCCTGTTCGGCTGGCTGGTGTCGAGCACCGGCGCGGTGCTGCTGGCGCTGACCTTCGCCCGCCTGGCGCGGGTCAACCCCGGCGCCGGCGGCCCCTACGCCTATACCCGCGACGGTTTCGGCAGCTTCGCCGGCTACCTGTGCGCCTGGACCTACTGGAAAGCCGCCTGGATCGGCAACGCGGCGATCGCCGTGACCCTGGTCGGCTACCTGCGGGTGTTCATCCCGGCGCTGGCGGATCCGCTGTTGATGGTCTGCGTGGCCATCGCCGCGATCTGGCTGTGCACCCTGATCAACCTGCGAGGCATCGGCACCTTCAGCGTGGTGCAGAACCTGCTGACCATCCTCAAGCTGCTGCCGTTGTTGCTGGTCGGTATCCTCGGCTGGTTCCACTTCAATCCCGAGCACCTGGCGATCCCGGCGCGCAGCGAACTGCCGAACATGGGCTATGCCCAGGCGATCGCCACCACCGCGGCGCTGACCCTGTGGTCGTTCATCGGCCTGGAGTCGGCCACCGTGCCGGCCGACGACGTCGAGGACCCGCGCCGCACCATTCCCCGCGCGACCCTGTTCGGCACGCTGGCCGCGGCGGCCCTCTACATCCTCTCTATCACTGCGGTGCAGGGCCTGATGCCGCCGGAGGTGCTGGCCCGCTCCACCTCGCCGTTCGCCGACGCGGCACGGATCCTGATGGGCGACTGGGGCTACTACCTGGTGGCTGCCGGGGCGGTGATCGCCTGCCTGGGCGCGCTCAATGGCTGGGTCCTGTTGCAGGGCCAGATCCCGGTGGCTCCGGCGCGCGACGGGCTGTTCCCGGAGTCGCTCGGCCAGCTCAACAAGAACGGCGCGCCGGCCCACGGCCTGCTGGCCTCGGGGCTGCTGGTGACGGCGCTGGTGATGGTCGACGGGCATGGCGACCTGGTCGATGTGTTCAACGTGATCATCCTGCTCGGCACCATGACCGGGGTGGTCCCCTACGCGTTCTGCACCGCCGCGCTGTTGCAACTGCTGGCGGTGCGACCGGACGAGTTCTCGCCGCGTTCACGCCGGCAATTGCTGGTGATCGGCTCGCTGGGCTTCGCCTACTCGCTATGGGCGCTGTATGGCACCGGCCAGCAGGCGATCTTCTGGGGTTTCCTGGTGCTGATGGCCGGTATCCCGATGTACACCT
The DNA here is from genome assembly GCF_001813645.1 of Pseudomonas sp. HMSC063H08. Taxonomy (NCBI): domain Bacteria; kingdom Pseudomonadati; phylum Pseudomonadota; class Gammaproteobacteria; order Pseudomonadales; family Pseudomonadaceae; genus Pseudomonas; species Pseudomonas sp. HMSC063H08. The sequence goes on along the minus strand of NZ_KV813469.1, from coordinate 36,969 downwards.
GGCGGCAATGGCGCAACCAGGTCAACGGAGTGCCGACGCTCAAAGCCAATGACTGACCGCCCACCAGCCCAGGCCGCCCATCACCAGGGTGTAGGGTAGCGCCATCCAGACCATGCGGCCGTACGACAGGCGCACCAGCGGGGCGATGGAGGAGGTCAGCAGGAAGAGGAACGCCGCCTGGCCGTTGGGCGTCGCTACGCTGGGCAGGTTGGTGCCGGTATTGATCGCCACCGCCAGGGTATCGAAATGCTCGCGGCTCATGTGGCCGGCATCCAGCGCCTGTTTCACCTCGGTGATGTAGATGGTGGCGACGAATACGTTGTCGCTGATCGCCGAGAGCAGGCCGTTGGCGATGAACAGCATGCCCGGCTGGCGTTCCGCCGGCAGCGCCAGCACCGCCTGGATGATCGGGGTGAACAGGTGCTGCTGGTGGATCACCGCGACCACCGCGAAGAACACCACCAGCAGCGCAGTGAACGGCAGGGCTTCCTGGAAGGCGCGGCCGATCTGGTGTTCGTCGGTGACGCCGGTGAAGGCAGTGATCAGCACGATCACCAACAGGCCGATCAGGCCGACCTCGGCGACATGCAGGGCCAGCCCGACGATCAGTACCAGCGCCGCCAGGGCCTGCACCAGCAGCGCGGCCTTCTGCTGCGCTCCGCGTTTGCGGCTTTCGCTGGCGGCGTACTCGGCGAGCACCTGGCGCACCGCCGCCGGCAACTGGGCGCCATAGCCGAAGCGGCGGCTCTTCTCCAGCAGCACGCAGGTCAGCAGGCCGGCCGCCAGTACCGGCATGGATACCGGCGCGACCTGGCGGAAGAACTCGACGAAATGCCAGCCGGCCTCGTGGCCGATCAGCAGGTTCTGCGGTTCTCCCACCAGGGTGCAGACGCCGCCCAGCGCGGTGCCGACCGCCGCGTGCATGAGCAGGCTGCGGAGGAAGGCGCGGAATTCTTCGAGATGGGCCCGGTGCAGCTCCGGGACCTGGCGGTCGGTGGCGGGATCGTAGTCCTCGCTGGCGCGCTGCCCCGAAGCGACCCGGTGGTACACGGCGAAGAATGCCACCGCCACGCTGATCACCACGGCGGTCACGGTGAGGGCGTCGAGGAAGGCCGAGAGGAGGGCGGCCAGCAGGCAGAACAGGAGCGATAGCAGGGCCTTCGAGCGCACGCCGAGCAGCAGGCGGGAAAACAGCAGGAGCAGCAGGTCCTTCATGAAGTAGATGCCGGCGACCATGAACATCAGCAGCAGGAGCACCGGGAAGTTGTGCTGCAACTCCGCATAGAGCGCCTCGGGGGTAGCCAGGCCGAGCAACAGCGCCTCCAGCACCAGCAGGCCGCCCGGCTGCAGCGGATAGCATTTCAGCGCCATGGCCAGGGTGAAGATGAACTCGCCGACCAGCACCCAGGCGCTTGTCACCGGCCCGGCCAGCCATAGCAGCAGGGGATTGAGCAAGAGGAAGGCGAGCACCGTCAGCTTGTACCAGCGCGGCGAATGCCCGAGGAAGTTCTGTGCGAAAGCCTGGCTCAGGGGACTGCTCACGATGGACTCCACGGCAAGGAAAAGACTGAAAATGCCAGCAGGACTTTCGTTGGATCAAGCGTTTAGCGCAATCATCGAAGAGATTGCGGTATCAATGGGCGTGCCGTGCATCACATAGTGCAGCATCGACATTTGGCTCGCCCTTGTTATAGTTGCGGGATTTTCCGCACAACAAAAATCTCTGCGTTCTGACAGCGCAGTTGCTCTGCCGAGGACTATCGCCGTGACCGAGTACAACGCATTCCGTGTGGAGCTGGCAGACAAGATCGCCCACGTCCAGATCAACCGTCCGGACAAGATCAATGCCATGAACCAGGACTTCTGGCGCGAGATCATCGAGATCTTCCGCTGGGTCGACGATACCGACGAAGTGCGGGTGGTCGTGCTGTCCGGGGCGGGCAAGCATTTTTCCTCGGGGATCGACCTGATGCTGCTGGCCCAGGTCGGCAGCCAACTGGGCAAGGACGTCGGCCGCAACGCCGACGCCCTGCGTCGCAAGATCCTCGAGCTGCAGGCCTCGTTCAACGCGGTCGACAACTGCCGCAAGCCGGTGCTCGCGGCGATCCAGGGCTACTGCCTGGGCGGCGCCATCGACCTGGTCTCGGCCTGCGACATGCGCTACTCGACCGCCGACGCGCAGTTCTCGATCAAGGAGATCGACATCGGCATGGCCGCCGACGTCGGCACCCTGCAGCGCCTGCCGCGGATCATCGGCGATGGCATGATGCGCGAGCTGGCCTACACCGGGCGCATGGTCGACGGCGAAGAGGCACGGAGCATCGGCCTGGTCAATCGTACCTACGCGGACCAGGCCGCATTGATGGATGGGGTCTTCGAACTGGCGCGGCAGATCGCCGCGAAGTCGCCGATCGCCATCCGTGGTACCAAGGAAATGATCCGCTATATGCGCGACCACCGGGTCGACGACGGCCTCGAGTACGTCGCTACCTGGAACGCCGCCATGCTCCAGTCCGCCGACCTGCGGGTGGCGATGGCCGCGCATATGGCCAAGCAGAAGCCGGAATTCGCTGATTGATGCCGTTGTATATTCTTGCGCGGGAGGCGCACTAGACCGATGGTCACAGGAGCCACGTCCCTCAGTCTGGTGCGCGACGAGTTGTTCGCCACCATGGAACAGGCCGAACAGGGTCTTGAGCAGTTCATTGCCGAGCGGCAGAACGGCAGCCTGCTGCAGCACGCCGTCGAATGCCTGCAACAGATCCGCGGCACCCTCAACCTGATCGAGCTGGCCGGCGCCGAGCTGCTGGCCCAGGAAGCCCTGCAGCTGGCGACCGACATTCCCACCGGCGTCAGCGAGGAGCGCGACGGCCAGCTGGCAGCCCTGGGCAACGCCCTGTACGTGCTGCGTCGCTACCTGGAGAACGTCGAGGCCAATCGCCAGGAGATCCCCGAGCTGCTCTTGCCGGCGATCAACGAAGTGCGCTGTGCCGCAGGGCAGCCGGCGCTGCCGGAAAGCTTCTTCTTCAGCGCCCGCCTGGATATCCCGCGGCCGCCGAGCACCGCCATCGACCACCTGCCTTCCGAAGCCGAACTGGGCGAGGAAAGCCGGCGGATGCGCCACATGTACCAGATCGGCCTGCTCGGCCTGATCCGCGAACAGAACCTCTATCCCAGCCTCAAGCTGATGGGCCGCGCGCTGGCGCGCCTCGACAGCCTGCACGGCGGGGTGGCCCGTTCGCGGCTGTGCTGGATCGGCGCCGCGGCGATCGAGTCGATCGTCGATGGCCAACTGTTGCCGCGCAAGTCGCGCAAGCAACTGTTCTCGCGCATCGACCGCGAGCTCAAGCAATTGCTGATCGGCCCGGCCTACGAGGCGCCGCGCCATCTGCTCAAGGAACTGCTCTACCTGGTGGCGCTGTCCGACGGCCAGGGCCCGCGTTCGCGCGAGGTCCGCGAACTGCATGGGCTGGCGCCGCTGCCGTTCACCGACCACCTGCTGGAAGAGGAATCGCAGCGCCTGTCCGGCCCCGGCCAGTCGGTGATGCGTTCGCTGTCCACGGCGATCCGCGAGGAACTCGCCGGGGTCAAGGACATGCTCGACCTGATCGAGCGCGGCGTGGCCCAGCCGGACAGCCTGACCAACCTGCATGCGCAACTGGGCAAGCTGAGCAAGACCCTCGGCATGGTCGGCCTGAACTCGGCCGGCACCGCCCTGCAGACCCAGCTACCCACCGTGGCCGCCTGGGCTGCCAGCGGCGTCGCCGATTCGCCGCCGGCGTTGCTGCGCCTGGCCGATGCGGTGCTCTACGTGGAAAGCATGGTCGGCAACCTCGAGCGCGGCGAGCGCCGCATCACCCGGCCGACTCCGGCGGAGCCCGGGCAAGAAGCCGATGCGTTCGCCGTGCACCAGTTGGCCGAGGCGCGCATCGTGGTGATCGAGGAGGCCAAGGCCGGCCTGGCCCTAGCCAAGCGTGCGATCACCGCGTACTTGGAATCCAATGGCGACAAGCTCAACCTGGCCAACGTCCCGGCCAGCCTGCAGGCGGTCCGGGGCGGCCTCTGGTTCCTCGGTCAGGAGCGCGCCGCGCTGCTGGTCGGCGGCTGCGCCGACTACATCCAGCAGCGCATGATCGAGACCGCGCAGATGCCTTCGGAACAGATGCTGGAAACCCTCGCCGACGCCCTGACCAGTCTCGAATACTATCTCGAGGGCGGTGCCGTGCTGCGTCCGCAGGGCCAGCCGGACGTCCTCGACCTGGCCAGCGCCAGCGTCAAGGCGCTCGGACTGCCGGTGGCCGCCTGATGGCCGGCGAGTCCCGCTGGCAGGCAGGTCGGCCGGCTACCGCCCAGGTCGGCGGCTGGGTGCTCGCGCACTGTCAGCAGCGCTTCCTCCAGGACGACAACGGCCTGCTGTTCCCCCGCGAATGGCTGAAGCGCCAGGAACTCCCGCTGCTCGCCGAACATGGGGTCGGCCATTGGCAGGGCGAGCCGGTCTACGTGCTGGAACTGGACGAGCCGATCGAGCTGCCGGGCATGGCCTGGGCGCCGTTGCGGCAGTTCATGCTGCACGGCGATTTCGATCAGTTCTGCATGCTCGGCTATGCCAGCCAGATCGGCATCTGGGCACGTCACAACCGGTTCTGCGGCAACTGCGGCACACGCATGCAGGCGCAGGACCACGAGCGGGTGATGCAGTGTCCGCAGTGCGGGCTGCACCAGTACCCGCGCCTGTCGCCGAGCATGATCGTCCTGGTGACCCGGGGCGACGAGGTGTTGCTGGCGCGTTCGCCGCGCTTCGTGCCGGGGGTCTACAGTACCCTGGCCGGCTTCGTCGAGGCCGGCGAGTCGGTGGAGCAGTGCGTGGTCCGCGAGGTGCGCGAAGAGGTCGGGGTGGAGGTCGCCAATCTCGAATACATCGGCAGCCAGAACTGGCCGTTCCCGCATTCGCTGATGCTCGGTTTCCACGCCGAGTACGTGTCCGGCGAGATCGTCCCGCAGGAAGACGAGATCGAGGACGCCCAGTGGTTCTCCCTCGATGCCTTGCCGCCGCTACCGGCGCAGCGCTCGATCGCCCGGCACCTGATCGACCTGTACCTGGCGCGCCGCTCAGGCGCCGCTGAACCAGTGCTGCCAGGCTAGCCGCGCGGTCAGCGCCAGGACCACCAGGATGAACACCGGGCGAATGAACTTCGCCCCGCCGCCGATGGCGGTGCGCGCGCCGAAATAGGCGCCGACCATCAGCGACGCACCCATGCACAGGCCGAGCAACCAGATCACCTGGCCGGAGGCGACGAACACCGCCAGCGCCACTATGTTGCTGACGAAGTTCATGCTCCGCGCCACACCGCTGGCGCGGACCAGGTCCAGCGGGTACATGAGCAGCGAGCTGACGGTCCAGAACGCTCCGGTGCCCGGTCCCGCCACGCCGTCGTAGAAGCCCAGGGCGAGGCCCTGCGGCCACTGGCGCTTGCGTCCGACCGGCGCATCGGCGTCAAGCGGCGCCTTCGGCGTGCCGCCGAAGAGCATGTAGAGGCCGCAGGTGAATACCACCACCGGGAGCATCCGGTTCAGCCACTCGGCGGGCAGCAGGTGAGCCGCCCAGGCGCCTATGGCGGCGCCGATCGCGGTGGCGAGCAGAGCGTTGCGCCACTTCCCGGGATGGAACAGCTTGCGCCGGTAGAAGGTGTAGCTGGCGGTCGCCGCACCGAAGGTCGAGCTCAGCTTGTTGGTACCCAGCGCCAGGTGCGGCGGGACCCCGGCGGTGAGCAGCGCAGGGATGGTCAACAGGCCGCCGCCGCCGGCGATGGCGTCGATGAAGCCGGCGAGAAAGGCCACCACGGCCAGGATGATCAGGGTGCTGGGGTCTATCGCGAGTTCGAAGGGCATGAAAAACCGGACCTGCTTCCAATCGGGAAACGGCCTCGCTGGCCGTCGGGAGGAGGGGTGCGCATAATGCCCGCAATTTCACGCAGAAGGAATCGCTTGCATGCAGTACGACGGTCTGGCCTGGGCATTCGCGTTACTGGCCTTGCTGGCCGCCCTGGTCGCGGTGCGCATCCTCTTCGAACGCACCTGGTTCCTCGGCTGGCTGCGCGGCACCTGCGGCTTGGCCTTCGTCGCCGTGGCGGCGCTGCTGCTGGTGCTCGCCTGGGACCTGCGCAGCTATTCGCTGCTCAAGCCCGAGCAGCCGATGGCCACCCTGAGCTTCCAGGCCGAAGGGCCGCAGCGCTACCGGGTGCTGATCCAGGAGGGCGCCAACGAGCGCAGCGTGGTGCTGGACGGCGAACTCTGGCAACTGGACGCGCGGATTTTCCGCTGGAAGGGGCTGGCCGCGTTGATCGGTCTGGCGCCGGGCTATCGCCTCGACGCGCTCAGCGGCCGCTTCCTGGCCCTCGAGCAGCAGTCCCGGGGCCGCCGCCTGGGCTTGTCGCAGAGTCCGCTGGGGGTCGATCTCTGGCGCTGGCTGCGGGCCGGCGAGCACGACCTGTTCCTGTTCGAGCCGCTGGCGGGGCGGGTGACTTTCCTGCCGATGGCGGACAAGGCGGTGTTCGCGGTGAACTACGGCGTCGCCGGGCTGCTTGCCGAGCCGATGAACCTGGCGGCCGAGGAGGCGCTCAGGGACTGGCGCTAGGCCATGCGAAAAGCCGGGGCGGCGGCGATCGTCTGGGCGGTTTCGCGAAAGCGTTCGATGAGGTCCGACGGCGTGCGGTAGGCCAACGCCAGCCGGTAGGGAATTCGCGCCCGCCGCCCTTGCAGGGGACGAAAGGTGACTCCCGGCGGGCGCAACGGTTGTAGCAGCGAAGGCACTAGCGCGACGCCGATGCCGCCGGCCACCAGCCCGGCGATGGTCTGCATCTGCCGCGCCTCCTGCACTACCTCCGGGACGAAGCCGGCTGCCGCGCAGGCGGCGACGATCAGGTCGTGCATGCCCGGCCCATAGTGCCGTGGGAACAGCAGCCAGGGTTCCCCGGCCAGTTGTTCCAGGCGCAGGCGCGCATGGCGTGCCAGCCGATGGCCTTCGGGCAATGCCACGCGCATGTCGCCGTCCACCAGTAGATGCGTGTACAGGCCGGGCTGGCGGTCGACCGGCAGGACGATCAGGCCGGCATCGATGCGGTCTTCGCGCAGCGCCTCCAGTTGCCCCGCGGTGGTGTCTTCCTGGAGCTGGAAGTCCAGCGCGCCATGCTGTTGGCGGAATGCCTGGAGTATGCGCGGTAGCAGAATATTGATGGTGCTGTCGACGAACGCCAGGCGCAACGTTCTGCGTCCGCTGGCGGCGCTGCGCGCGGCCGCCAGGGTGCGTTCGGCCTGGGCCAGGGTGCGCCGGGCTTCGTCGAGGAACGCGCGGCCCGCCGGCGTCAGGCGGTGGATACGGTTGTCACGCTCCAGCAGGCTGGCGCCGACTTCTTCTTCCAGCCGCCGGATCGCGGTGGTCAGCGGTGGCTGGGCCATGTGCAGGCGCTCAGCGGCGCGGCGGAAGCTCAGCTCCTCGGCAACCGCGACGAACTGGCGGAACTGGCGCAAGTCGGCCATTGCGATATCTCCCGGATATGGTGAGTTAAGAAAGACAGTATTGGATATATCGCGGCGAATCCGTCGAGAATCTATCCGTACGCTCGCTCTGGCCAGACGAGGCGTTCCATCCATTACAGAGGAAGCCCGTCATGCACACTCATTCTCCAATCCCCCGTACCGCCCTGGTCACCGGCGGCTCGTCGGGCATCGGCCTGGCCATCGCCCGGCGCCTTCGGCAACAGGGTTATCGGATCGCCCTGGTGGCCCGTGATTCCCAGCGCCTGCAACGCGCTGCCGCCGAGTTGGGCGGTGTGCCCTGGATGGCCGCCGATCTTTCCCGCCGCGAAGCTGTCGAGGCGGTGGCCGCCTGGGTCGGCGACACCTTCCAGGGGCTCGACGTGCTGGTGAACAACGCCGGGTTCACCCGAAAGATCGCCGCCACCACTCCGCTGGCTGAGGCCGAGCGGGAATGGGATGCGCTGCTGGACGGCAACCTGAAAAGCGCGTTCCTCATGTCGCTGGCGGTGTTGCCGCATTTCGCGGAAGAGGGCGGGCGGATCATCCATATCGGATCGATCGCTGCGCAGACCGGTAGCGGCAGTCCCGGTGCGCTGGGCTATGCGGCAGCCAAGGCCGGCCTGCATGGCTTCGGCGTGGCCCTGGCGCGGGAACTCGGTTCGCGCGGGATCACGGTGAACAGCGTGGCGCCGGGTTACATCGCCGACACCCGGTTCTTTCCCGGCGGCCTCGATCCGCAACGGGTCGCCGCCATCGTCGGCGAGACCCCGCTGGGCAGGACCGGCCGGGTCGAGGACATCGCCGCGGCGGTGGCCTGGCTGGCCTCGCCCGAGGCGGGGTTCGTCACCGGAACGGTGGTGTCGGTGAACGGTGGCTGGCGGGTCGGCAACTGAAGTGGAGGCGGCGGGTAACACCTATGGGGGTACTCGTCCGGCTACCCGAGAACGCAGGTGAATAGCCGTGGGGCGCCTGTCCCGCGCTGGTGCGAGGCATTGGCAATCCTGAAATGAAAAGAGGGAGCCCTGGCTCCCTCTTCGCGCGTTCGCCGTTCCGTCAGGAAAGGAAGCCGCCGTCGACGTTCAGCGCCACGCCGGTGGTGTAGCTGGACGCTTCGCTAGCCAGGTAGAGCACGGCGCCTGCCATTTCGCTCGGCTCGGCCACGCGCTTGAGCGGGATGCGCTGCAGGGCGAGGTTGCGGATCGCGTCGTTCTTCACCAGCGCCGAAGCGAACTTGGTGTCGGTCAACCCTGGCAGGAGGGCGTTGCAGCGGATGCCGAACTGCGCGCATTCCTTGGCGAAGACCTTGGTCATGCTGATCACGGCGGCCTTGGTCACCGAGTAGATGCCCTGGAACTCGCCGGGCGATACGCCGTTGATCGAGGCCACGTTGATGATGCTGCCGCCGCCGTGTTCCTTCATCAGCTTGCCGCCCTCGATGGACATGAAGTAGTAGCCGCGGATGTTGACGTCGACGGTCTTCTGGAAGGCGCCGAGGTCGGTTTCCAGTACGTTGCAGAACTGCGGGTTGGTGGCGGCGTTGTTGACCAGGATGTCGAGGCGGCCGAACTGCTCGCGGATCTGTGCGAAGACGTTCTGGATCTGCTCCATCTCGCCGATGTGGCAGGCGATCGCGGTGGCCTTGCCGCCCTCCGCGGTGATCGCGTCGGCGACCGCCTGGCAGCCATCGATCTTGCGGCTCGAGACGATCACGTGGGCGCCTTGCTGGGCCAGCAGCTTGGCTATCGCCTCGCCGATGCCGCGGCTGGCGCCGGAAACGAAGGCGATCTTGCCGTCGAGGTCGAACAGGTGGGTCTTGGACATGGGCTATCCCCTTGTAGTGGTCGGTTACAGGCGGGAGCGCTCGATGGCCTGCAGGCTCATCTGCTCCAGCAGCTTGTTCATCTGCACGAACTGGGCGAAACGCTTGTCCTGGGTCTGCCCGTGGTAGTAGCGGTAGTAGATCTGCTGGACGATGCCGGCAAGACGGAACAGGCCATAGGTGTAGTAGAAGTCCAGGTTGTCGATCGGCGGGATCCCGGCCCGCTCGGCGTAGTAGTCGGCGAACTCCCGGCGGGTCAGCATGCCCGGCAGGTGGCTGGGCTGGCGGCGGGTCAGTTGCACCGGAGCCGGGTCGCCGGCTTCCACCCAGTAGGCGAGGGTGTTGCCGAGGTCCATCAGCGGATCGCCGAGGGTGGCCAGTTCCCAGTCCAGCACGCCGATGATCTGCATCGGGTTGTCCGGGTCGAGGATCACGTTGTCGAAGCGGTAGTCGTTGTGCACGATGCCCGGCTTGTGGTGATCGGCCGGCTGCTTGTCCTTGAGCCAGGCCTTGACCGGTTCCCAGAGCGGCGCGTCGGGGGTCAGGGCCTTCTCGTAGCGGTCGGTCCAGCCGGCGATCTGGCGCTGCACGTAGCCGTCCGGGCGGCCCAGGTCGGCCAGTCCGCAGGCGGCGTAGTCGACGTTGTGCAGTTCGACGAACTTGTCGATGAAGCTCTTGCACAGGCTGCGGGTCTGTTGTTCGTCGAGATTCAGCTCAGGCGGCAGTTCGGCGCGCAGGATGATGCCCTTGACCCGTTCCATGACGTAGAACTCGGCGCCGATCACCGACTCGTCGGTGCAGTAGAGGTAGGCTTTCGGGCAGTAGGGGAAGCCTGCGTTCAACTGGTTCAGGATGCGGTATTCGCGGCCCATGTCGTGGGCCGACTTGGCCTTGTGGCCGAATGGCGGGCGACGCAGGACGAACTCCTGGCGCGGATACTCGATCAGGTAGGTCAGGTTGGACGCGCCACCGGGGAACTGGCTGATCTTCGGGGTGCCTTCGAGGCCGGGGATATGGGCTTTCAGGTACGGGTCGATGACGGCGGCGTCGAGTTCTTCGCCGGCGCGGATGCGAGTGGATTGGTCAGTCAGCGACATGGGGTTCCCTTCTCGTGGTGCCACGGCGGAGCCGCGGGAGCCGGTGCGCGCATCAGGCTGCGCAATGATGGTGACCGGCGATAATTGGCTAATCTAATGCCCTGTCCCGGCCCTCACAAGCCGCGGCCGGGCGTTATGGGCAAGCGTGTTGCCGCTCCATCACGGTCCCTGATCGTCGGCCTGGAGGAATGCCGGACGAAAAAAAACCGGAGCCGCGAGGGACTCCGGTTTTCCTTCTGGCATGGCGCCGGAAACGGTCAGACCGGGAACAGTTCGCCCAGCTTCATCGCCAGCATCATGTCGCCTTCGGCGCGCAGCTTGCCGGCCATGAAGGCCTGCATGCCGTCGGTCTCGCCGCTGGTGATGCCCTTCAGGGTTTCGCTGTCCATGATCAGGGTGACGTTGGGGTTCTCGGCGTCGCCCTGTACCACTTCGCAGGTACCGTCCTTGACGACCAGGTAGTGGTTGTCGCCGTCTTCGATGTTGAACTGGAACACCAGATCCAGGCCGGCGGCCGCGCTGGCGTTGAACTTGCTTTTCATGGTGGAGACGATGTCAGCAACGGTGGTCATGGGTTCTATTCCTTTCTTCTAGGGTTTTTTCGGCGACCGGAACGGTCGCGGTAGGCCGGCTCATCGATAGGTGATGAGTTCCGGCGCCTTCAACAGTTCCAGGTGCACGTGACTGTTGAAGGAAGCCAGGGACACTTCCTCGCCGCGGAATTTCAGGCGAGTCAGCGAGGTATTGACGATCTGCCAGTTCAGCTCGAAGGCCTTGAGCGGCGGAACGCCGACGATCAGTTGGAGCAGGGCGGTAATGGTACCGCCGGAGGTGAACACGGCGACCCTGTCCTTGCCGCTGGCCTGCGCCAGCAGACGACGAAGACCGTCATGGACCTTATCGAGGAATTCCTGCCAGCTTTCCAGCCCATCTTTCTCATGGTTGCCGGAAACCCAGCGCGCGATGATGGTGGAGAACAGGCGCTGGAACTCGGCCCGATGCTCGGCCGCATGGCGAAGGATGTGCAAGGCTTCCGGCTGCTCCTCGAGCAGGTCCGGCAGGTGCGCGCGGATCACCGCGTCGGCTTCGAATTCGTTGAACGCCGGATCGACTTCCAGCTCCGGCGTGGCCAGCCCGGAGGACTCCAGGCGTTCGAGGGCGGCGCGGGCGGTGTGCTGCTGGCGGCGCAAGCCGCCGCTGAGGACGCGGTCGAAACGGACGCCGAGGTTCAGCAGGTGGTCGCCGAGGATTTCCGCCTGGCGGATGCCGGTCGGCGACAGCACGTCGTAGTCGTCGGCACCGAACGACGCCTGGCCATGTCGAATCAGGTAGATGCTGCCCACGGGCGGACCTCGGCGGGTGAAAGTTCCGCGAGGGTATGAGGATCACCCAGGGCTGTCAACGAAAAAACATACGCTTGTTTGAATGTCATTCGCTGCCTTTATCGGCTGCTCCGGGCGTGCCCTGCAAAGGCTCTCCAGGCAGTGGCATCGCTGGCCGCCCGTCGGTGGCCTGGGTATGCTTGCGCAATCGTGTCGCCCGTAGACGGGTGCGTCAACAGTAGAGAGGGGGTTGTGTGGAGTTCATTGCCGAATATGCGGGCTTTCTGGCCAGGACCGTGACCGTGCTGGCGGCGATCATCGTGGTGCTGGTGGTGATCGTCGCCCTGCGCGGCCGCGGCCGGCGCGGCGCAGGCGGGCACCTCGACGTGCAGAAACTCAACGATTTCTACAAGGACCTGCGCGAGCGGGTCCGTCACAGCGTCCTCGACAAGGCCAGCCTCAAGGCCTTGCGCAAGGAGGAGAGCAAGGCGGCGAAGCAGGCGAAGAAACATCCTGAACAGAAGTCGCGGGTCTACGTGCTCGATTTCGACGGCGACATCAAGGCCTCGGCTACCGAGCAACTGCGCCACGAAGTGACTGCGGTGCTGAGCATGGCGGGCAAGGACGACGAGGTGGTGCTGCGCCTGGAAAGCGGCGGTGGCATGGTCCATGGCTACGGCCTGGCGGCCTCGCAACTGGCGCGCATCCGCCAGGCCGGCGTGCCGCTGACCGTGTGCGTCGACAAGGTGGCGGCCAGCGGCGGCTACATGATGGCCTGCATCGGCGATCGGATCCTTTCCGCGCCCTTCGCCATCCTCGGCTCGATCGGCGTGGTGGCGCAGTTGCCCAACGTCCACCGGCTGTTGAAGAAGCACGATATTGACTTCGAGGTGCTTACCGCCGGCGAATACAAGCGTACGCTGACGGTATTCGGCGAGAACACCGAGAAGGGCCGGGAAAAGTTCCAGGAGGACCTGGAGGTGACCCACGAACTGTTCAAGAACTTCGTGGCCCACTACCGGCCGCAACTGAACATGGACGAGATCGCCACCGGCGAGGTCTGGCTGGGCCAGGCCGCACTGGGCAAGCTGCTGGTGGACGAACTCAAGACCAGCGACGAGTACCTGGCCGAGCAGGCCAGGGAGCGCGATGTCTACCAGGTGCAATTCGTCGAGCGCAAGAGCCTGCAGGAACGCGTCGGCCTGGCCGCCAGCGTGGTTATCGACCGCGTGCTGGTGACCTGGTGGGGGCGGCTCAACCAGCAGAAGTTCTGGCAATAGGCCGGCGCCGACAGGGACGAACACGCTGTCTTCAGGGTTTTCACGAGAGGAGGTCGAAATGGCTGTATTCAAGGCGTTGTGGGTGACGGAAGCGCCCCACGGCGTTTACGAAACGCAGGTGGTCGAGCGCGATACCGGCGACCTGCCGGCGGGCGACGTACTGATCCGCGTGCAGTATTCCTCGCTGAACTACAAGGATGCGCTGTCCGCCAGCGGCAACCGCGGGGTGACCCGCAAGTACCCGCATACCCCCGGCATCGATGCCGCCGGTGTGGTCGCCGAGTCCTCGGTGGCCGAGTTCGCGGCCGGTGACGAGGTGATCGTCACCGGCTACGACCTGGGCATGAACACCGCCGGCGGTTTCGGCCAGTACATCCGCGTGCCCGCGGCCTGGGTGATCAAGCGCCCGCAAGGCCTGAGCCTGCGCGAGGCGATGATCCTCGGCACCGCCGGCCTGACCGCGGCGCTCTGCGTCGAAAAGCTGGAGCGCAGCGGCCTGCGCCCCGACCATGGCTCGGTGCTGGTCACCGGCGCCAGCGGCGGGGTCGGCAGTATCGCCGTGGAACTGCTGGCCAAGCTCGGCTACACCGTGGCGGCCGCCACCGGCAAGCTGGAGCAGGCCGAGTTCCTCAACCGCCTGGGGGCCAAGCAGATCCTCGATCGCGCCACCGTGGCCGATGGCGTCGACAAGCCGTTGCTCAAGGAACAGTGGGCCGGCGCGGTGGACACCGTCGGCGGCGACATCCTCTTCAACGTGGTCAAGTCGTTGCAGTACGGCGGCAGCGTCGCCTGCTGCGGCCTGACCGCCGGCGCCGGCTTCAAGGCCTCGGTGCTGCCGTTCATCCTGCGCGGGGTCAACCTGCTCGGGGTGGACTCGGTGGAGCTGCCGCTGGTGGTCAAGGCATCCATGTGGGACAAGCTGTCGCTGCAATGGAAGCTCGACAACCTCGAAGAGGTGGCGCGCGAGATCGCCCTCGAAGAGCTGCCGGGGGCGATCAACCAGATCCTCGCCGGCAAGCTGGTCGGCCGGGTGCTGGTCAACCTCGGCTGAGGGCGTTGCCGGAGCCCAGCTCCGGCAACAGGTAGCCCGCCCAGAGCGATTCGGCGAACTGCGGCCGGAAGAAGCCGAAATGGCCGATGTGGCGGGCGCCGATTTCCTCGGGAGCGATGCGCCAGGCGGTTTTCGGCGCTTCGCGGTAGAAGCCCAGCAGCGACTCGATGCTGCGTCGGGACATCATTTCATCGTCGGTGAACGACAGCGACACGATGGGCGTGCGTACGGCGGAGAAGGCGCGGCGGATAGCCTCGCCATCCGCGAGGGCGTACTGCGGATGCAGGCACCAGCGTCGCCATTGTTCGATCACCCCGCGCGGCAGGTCGCCGACCATGCCCAGGCGGCGCCCGGGAAAATAGCCGAGCAGCGGCGTCAGCAGGGGCGCGACGAGGTACCAGAACAACCAGACCTTGTTGCGCAACCGCGGGCTGTTTTCCTTCCAGTAGCCACTGCCGCTGGCGATGCTGAAGACCCTCTCGATACGCTCGCGCCCTTCGACGAAGGGCAGGATCTGGCCGCCCAGGCTATGGCCGATCCAGTACAGGGGCTTGCTCCCGCTCTCGGCGAGCGCGGCGGCGAGCATGGCGCTGCAGTCATGACGGGCCCAACCCAGCACATCGACCTCGAGACCGCGCAGCGAGCCGTTGCGCGATTGCCCCATGCCCAGGTAGTCGAAGGTGATGGCCAGGTAGCCGCGCTCTGCCAGCCAGGCGGCGAAGGGCGCGTAGAAGCGCTGTTCCACGCCCATCGCCGGGACGATCAGGAGATAGCCGCGCGGCTCCCCGGCAGGCCGGTACCAATGGCTGGCCAGCGGATGGCCGTTGCCGTTATCGATGAGGCGTGGTTGCGGAGGGTTCATGCCGGTCTCCGTGGTCTGTTCGCGGCTTCGAGAATAGGGCTGGCCGCCAGGGCGCCTCCAGCCGGCCGAAAGCACGGCCGGGGCGCCCTGGCGGTCAGGCCTGGCTGACGTACATGGTGATCTCGGCGCGGAATACCGGCTTGTCGTCGACATAGGCGACCACCGGCACCACCAGGTTGCCGGTGGCTTGCCAGTCGATCTGGCTGCCGTCGGCCACCGCGCGCACGTCGCCAGTGGCCTTGGCCAGGTACTCGACGGTCATGCCGCGCGGAATCCAGCGATGGCCGGCGGGAATCGAGGCGTCGGTCATGGTCCCGGCGGCCAGTTCGGCGGCATTGCACAGGGCGATGGCATGCACCGTGCCGATATGGTTCAGCACCTCGCGGCGCTTGGGGAAGGTGACTTCGGCATAGCCGGGACGCAGTTCGACGAACTGCGGGGCGATGCTGGCGAAATAGGGTGCGAACTGGCCGATCATGGCGCTGAACTGAGCCGGGCCGACCTGCTGGTACATCTGCATCATCTGACTCATGGAAAACTCCGGGCGTTTCAGGATTGAAGATGTGTGCGCACCGGGGCAGTATACGAAGGTTAGAAATTTATTCTAGAAAAATATTCTAGTCAGCGTTTCGACGATTATCGACAAGGACCGACATGGGCCGTTCTTCCCGCAAAGACGAGATTCTCCAGGCCGCCCTGGCCTGCTTCAGCGAGCATGGCGTAGACGCCACCACCATCGAGATGATCCGCGACCGTTCCGGAGCGAGCATCGGTAGCCTCTACCACCATTTCGGCAACAAGGAACGCATCCATGGCGAACTGTACCTGGCCGGGATCGGCCAGTACGCGGCGTTGCTCGAAGCCGGCTTCGCCAGGGCGCGCAGCGCCGAGGAAACGGTCAGGTTGCTGGTCACCAGCTATATCGACTGGGTCGTGGCGAATCCTGACTGGGCACGCTTCATCCTGCACAGCCGCGGGCGGGTAGAGGCGGGGGAGTTGGGCGAGCGCCTGCGGGCCGACAACCAGGCCCACTTCGCGCGGATCCATGCGGCGCTGGCGGGATATCGGGCCGAGGGCCTGTTCCGCGAGATGCCGGACGACTGCTTTGCTTCGGTGGTGATCGGCCCGGCCCACGACCTTGCCCGCCAGTGGCTGGCCGGGCGAACCCGGGTGGCGTTGGCCGACTGTCGCGAACTGCTGGCGCAGGTGGCCTGGGACAGCGTGCGCGCGGCCTGAGGCGTCCGTGGCCTCGGGAACGAAAAAGCCCCGCGGCTGCGGGGCTTTTTCGTCAGGGCCGGGTTCAGCCGCGGCGGCGGAACAGCGGCAGCGGCTGCTCCACCGAGGTCTGGTAGACCTCGCTGAAGTCGTCCAGGCTGGCCAGGGCGTCTTCCGGGCTGCGGTCGGCACGGATGGCGTAGGCGTCGAAGCCGCAGCGGCGCATGAAGAACAGCTGGTCGCGCAGCACGTCGCCGATCGCGCGGATCTCGCCCTTGTAGCCGTAGCGCTCGCGCAGCAGGCGCGCGCTGCTGAAGCCGCGGCCATCGGTAAAGGCGGGGAAGTTCACCGCGATCACCTGGAACCTGTCGAGGTCGCCGGCGATGCTTTCCGGCTCCTCGTCCGCGTCCAGCCAGACCCCCAGGCCGCCGTCGCGGCCGCGCAGGGCCGGGCCGTGCTCGAGCCACAGGGCCAGCGGGATGATCACGTCGTCGCTGTTGGGCACGCTTTCCAGGGTCGCGTCCTTGGGCAGCAAGTGCCAGCGGTCGTCGACCACCTGGCGGTCCTTAATGATTCGCTGCATATACGCGCTCCTTGAACGGGTCGATACCGATACGGCGGAAGGTGTCGATGAAGGGTTCTTCCTCGGTCCGGCGTTCCACGTAGACCTGGATGATCTTGTCGATCACGTCGGCCATCTGCTCCTGGGCGAAGGACGGGCCGAGGATCTGCCCGAGGCTGGCGTCGCGCGCCGAGCTGCCGCCGAGGGAGACCTGGTAGAACTCCGCGCCTTTCTTGTCGACCCCGAGGATGCCGATGTGGCCGACATGGTGATGACCGCAGGCGTTCATGCAGCCGGAGATGTTCAGGTCGATGTCGCCGATGTCGAACAGGTAGTCGAGGTTGTCGAAGCGGCGCTGGATGGCCTCGGCGATCGGGATCGACTTGGCGTTGGCCAGGGAGCAGAAGTCGCCGCCGGGGCAGCAGATGATGTCGGTCAGCAGGCCGACGTTGGGGGTGGCGAAGCCCAGTTCGCGCAGTTCGCCCCAGAGGGCGAAGAGTTCGCCCTGCTCGACGTCGGCGAGAATGATGTTCTGGTTATGGCTGTTGCGCACCTCGCCGAAGCTGTAGCGGTCGGCGAGATCGGCGATGGCCTCCAGCTGTTTGTCGGTGACGTCTCCCGGCGCGGTGCCGGTGGGCTTCAGCGAGAGCGTCACGGCGACGTAGCCGGGCTTCTTGTGGGCGAAGGTGTTGCGTGCGCGCCAGCGGGCGAAGCCGGGGTGCTCCGCGTCGAGCCGGGCGAGGGATTCATCGAGGTCGTCGAGGGCCTTGTAGGCCGGATCGACGAAATGCGCGGCGACGCGCTGGACTTCCGCCTCGGTGAGGGTGCTCGGTCCGTCCTTGAGGTTGGCCCATTCGGCCTCGACGCGCTCGGCGAAGACTTCCGGGGTCAGCGCCTTGACCAGGATCTTGATCCGCGCCTTGTACTTGTTGTCGCGCCGGCCATAGCGGTTGTAGACGCGCAGGATGGCATCCAGGTAGCCGAGCAGGTGCTGCCAGGGCAGGAATTCGTTGATGAAGCTGCCGACGATGGGGGTTCGGCCCAGGCCGCCGCCGACCGAGACGCGGAAGCCGAGCTGGCCGGCCTCGTTCTTCACCGCCTCCAGGCCGATGTCGTGCACCTCGATGGCGGCACGGTCGCTCACCGCGCCGTTCACCGCGATCTTGAACTTGCGCGGCAGGTGGGCGAACTCGGGGTGGAAGGTCGACCATTGGCGGATGATCTCGCACCAGGGGCGCGGGTCCACCAGTTCGTCGCGGGCGACGCCGGCGAACTGGTCGGTGGTGGTGTTGCGGATGCAGTTGCCGCTGGTCTGGATCGCGTGCATCTGTACGGTGGCCAGTTCGGCGAGGATTTCCGGCACGTCTTCCAGCTCCGGCCAGTTGAACTGCACGTTCTGCCGGGTGCTGATGTGGGCGTAGCCCTTGTCGTAGTCGCGGGCGATCTGCGCCAGCTTGCGCAGTTGGCGCGAGGAGAGCAGGCCATAGGGAACGGCGATGCGCAGCATCGGGGCATAGCGCTGGATGTAGAGACCGTTCTGCAGGCGCAGCGGGCGGAACTCCTCACCGGTCAATTCACCCGCCAGGTAACGGCGGGTCTGGTCGCGGAACTGCTTGACGCGGTCCTCGACGATCCGTTGGTCGTACTCGTCGTATACGTACATGAATATTCCTGCTGTCAGGCTATGCGGCTTACTGCGTTAACCAGCGCGCACGGCTACGCGCTCCACGCGGAGTGGGCGCACGATACCAGTTCATATTTATGCGTAAAAGTGATGTTTGAGTATATGGTAAGAACCAAAAAGACTAAGTCGCCAGGTAAGCATAACCGCTTCGCAACGGCGCCTTTCTTGAGCGATGGGCGGCGCTGGTCTTAACTGGAGGGTGCCTTTCGATGTCTTCGTCCCGATACCCACAAGAAACAGGGGGAGTCATGAGCGAGCCGAGCAAAACCCAGGAAAACCGCGACAGCGTGGTCGACGCCCGCGCGGCCTTCGTCCTGATCCTGCTGGTGGTGGCTACCGCGGTGTTCTGGGTCAGCCACCAGTGAAAGCCCGCCTCGGCGGCGCAGAGGTCACAGGCCGCTGAGGCTCAGCACCAGTTTCACGATCCCGGCCAGCAACAGCACGAACACCAGGGTGAAGAGCAGGCCCAGCATGATGAAGTGCACGGGCTTGCCGTGGCTGAAGTCGCGGGCGCGGTTTCGCCCGCTCTGTACGCCGAAGGCGGCAGCCATCACGCTGTGCAGCATCTGCCAGAAGGTCGGCGGCTTCTGGTTCGGTTCTTCCGTCTCGATACCCATCGGTGGTCCTCCCTTTTCCATACCTGCCCTGAGAGTCTAGACCCTTGGCGGGAGGAGGGTGGCTTCAGGCCTGGCGGGCGGGGATGCGCCGTTCCGCCGTGCCCTGCGTGGCCCTGGCGCGCAGTTGCCCGCAGCCGCCGTCGATGTCCTGGCCGGCCGAGTTGCGCACCTTGGTCAGCACGCCGCGGCTGTGCAGGTAGCGCACCAGCTCGACGATCCGCTCCCCGCTCGGGCGCCGGTAGGCGTCGCCGTCCATGCTGTTGTAGGGGATCAGGTTCATCACCGCGAAGCGGCCCTTGAGCAGGCGCAGGATGCCGTCCATTTCCTCCAGGCTGTCGTTGATCCCTTCGAGCAGGGTCCATTGGTACTGGATCGGATAGTCGACCCGGCGGGCGTAGGCCTCGCCGGCTTCCACCAGTTCTTCCGGGCTCAGCGGCGGCGCCTTGGGCAACAGTTGCCGGCGCAGTTCGGCGCGGGTGCTGTGCAGGGACAGGGCGAGGGCGGGCTTCACCCGTTGCCGGGGCAGGCGCTCGAACACGCGGGGATCGCCGACGGTGGAGAACACCAGGTTCTTGTGGCCGATGCCGCCATCGGTGCCGAGCAGGTCGATGGCTTCGAGGACGTTGTCGAGGTTGTGCGCCGGCTCGCCCATGCCCATGAACACCACTTTCTTCACCGCTCGCCGACGCCGCGCCAGGACCACCTGGGCGACCATCTCCAGGCTGCCGACCTGGCGCAGCAGGCCGCTGCGGCCGGTCATGCAGAACACGCAGCCGACCGCGCAGCCGACCTGGGTCGAGACGCACAGCCCACCGCGCGGCAGCAGCACGCTTTCCACCATCTGCCGGTCGGCCAGTTCTACCAGCAGGCGCGACGAGCCGTCGCTCGCCGGATGCTCGCTGTGCAGGCGGGCGATGCCTTCCAGTTCCGCGGCTACCTGGGGCAGACCATGGCGTACGCCCAGCGGCAGGAAGTCCTCGGCCCGCTGGCGGGCGGTGCAGGCATCGAGGGCGCGGCCCTGCAGCCAGGCGCGGACGATCCTCCCGCGATGCAGGGGCTTGGCGCCGAGATCGGCGAGGCGCTGGTGGAGGTCTTGGCTACGCATGGGGCGCGCATCCTACCATTGCCCGTCATGAGGCGGTATGGCCGGCGCCGACGTGCTATCGTTGCGCTCCGCTCCACCGCAGCAACGGAACCGTTCCATGAAATTCGTCCACCAGCGCGAACACCTCAACGAAGACGACATCGTGGTCATCGAGTGCTCGCAGCAATGCAATATCCGCCTGATGAACGACGCCAATTTCCGCAGTTTCAAGAATGGCGGGCGGCATAGCTACCATGGCGGCGCCTTCGACCGCTTCCCGGCGAAGATCAAGGTGCCCAGCACCGGGTTCTGGAACATCACCATCGATACCGTGACCCGGCGCCCGATCAGCGTGACGCGCAAGCCGAACTTCAAGTGGTCGATCAAGTTCGTGCGCCGTTCCGGTTCGCAGTTCACCTGAGGGCGCGCGTCCCATGAGTGCGAAAATGGACGAGCAGGCGCTTCTGGCGTTGCTCCGCGAGCTGGCCATCGACAGCCAGCGGGTCGAGCATCCGGCGATCGCCTCCATCGAGGAATATTACGCGCAGGGCATCGAATTGCCCGACCAGGGCATCAAGAACCTGTTCCTGCGCAACCGCAAGGGTACTCGCCACTACCTGGTGCTGCTCGACGAGCGCAAGGAGGCCGACCTGCCGGGCATCGCCGAACAGATCGGCGAAAGCCGCCTGTCGTTCGCCTCGGTCGAGCGCCTGCGCGAATACCTCGGCGTCGAACTGGGCTGCGTGACGCCTTTCGCGCTGGTCAACGATCCGCAGCACAGGGTCGAGGTGTTGCTCGACGATGCCATTCGCCAGGACCAGTTGCTCGGTTTCCACCCGTTGGTGAATACCGCCACCGAGTGCATCCGCTACGCAGACCTGCTGGCCTTTCTCGCCCACACGGGGCATGAACCGCGCCTGATCCGGGTGTAGGTCGCAGCTTCGCGCCTGCTGGCGCCAGGCCAGGTCATGCCGGCGCCGGTTTCACTCGAAGAAGTTGTGCCAGCAGTCGCTCAACGGGCCGACCTCGAAGGTCTTGCACCAGGGTTGGGCTTCCAGCCACAGGCGGGCGCTTTCCCGGTCCGCTTCGTCCAGGCTGCCGACCCGCGCCAGGCACAGGTAGCCGCTGATCTCCGCCTGTTCCGGCGAGCCTCCGCCGCCGAACACCCAGCCCTGGGCCTCGACGAAGTCGATCAGATGGTCCAGCGCATCGTCGTGGGAGAGGGCGCTGCGGTCGTAGGTCAGTTCGAAGCTGAAGCCGAACTCCTGGAACTCGCCCAGGCGCAGTTTCTTGCGCAGGCGGCGCTTGCGCGGCTTTTCCATCTGCTCGGGAGTGAGGAATTTCATCGTCGCCTTCCTGGTCAGTCATCGTAGCCAAGGTTCGGCGCCAGCCAGCGCTCGCTGACGCTGGCTTCCTGGCCCTTGCGCTGGCTGTAGCGTTCCACCTGGTCCTTGTCGATCTTGCCGACCGCGAAGTACTGCGCCTGCGGGTGGGCGAAATACCAACCGCTGACCGCCGCGGCGGGGAACATCGCGTAGTGCTCGGTCAGGCTGACGCCGGACAGGCCCTGCGGATCGAGCAGTTCGAACAGGGTGCCTTTCTCGGTATGGTCGGGGCAGGCCGGGTAGCCCGGTGCCGGGCGGATGCCGACGTATTGCTCCTTGATCAAGGCCTCGTTGTCGAGGTGCTCGTCGCGGGCGTAGCCCCAGTACTCCTTGCGCACCCGCTCGTGCAGCCACTCGGCGCAGGCTTCGGCGAGGCGGTCGGCGAGCGCCTTGACCATGATGCTGTTGTAGTCGTCGCCCTTGGCTTCGTACGCCTTGGCCACTTCCTCGGCGCCGATCCCGGCGGTGGTGATGAAGCCGCCGATGTAGTCGCGCACGCCGCTTTCCTTCGGCGCGACGAAATCGGCCAGCGACAGGTTCGGCTTGCCGTCCGGCTTGATCGTCTGCTGCCGCAGGTGGTGCAGGGTGGCGAGGGTCTCGCCATCGGCGCCGTAGACCTCCAGGTCGTCGTGCTCGACCTGGTTGGCCGGCCAGAAGCCGAACACCGCGCGGGCCTTGATCAGCTTCTCGTCGATCAGCTTCTTCAGCATCGCCTGGGCGTCGTTGAACAACGAGGTGGCGGCCTCGCCGACCACCTCGTCGGTGAGGATGCGCGGGTACTTGCCGGCCAGGTCCCAGGAAATGAAGAACGGCGTCCAGTCGATGTACTCGGCGAGCACCGCGAGGTCGATCTCGTCGAGCACCCTGACGCCCGTGAAGGAAGGCGTCGGCGCCTGGTAGCCGGCCCAGTCGAACGCCGGCTTGTTGGCGATCGCCTGTTCGTAGCTCAGCCGCTCGGTGCGGGCGCTGCGGTTGGCCGTGCGTTCGCGGACCACCGCGTAGTCGGCGCGGGTGCGGGCCACGTAGTCGGCCTTCAGCTCCTTGGACAGCAGGCTGGTGGCCACGCCTACCGCGCGCGAGGCGTCGGTGACGTAGACCACCGCGTCGTTGCTGTACTGCGGATCGATCTTCACCGCGGTATGCGCCTTCGAGGTGGTGGCGCCGCCGATCATCAGCGGCAACTGGAAATTCTGCCGCTGCATTTCCTTGGCGACGTGGACCATCTCGTCCAGCGACGGCGTGATCAGGCCGGACAGGCCGATGATGTCGCATTTCTCGGCGATGGCGGTCTGCAGGATCTTCTCCGCCGGCACCATCACGCCGAGGTCGACCACGTCATAGCCGTTGCAGCCGAGCACCACGCCGACGATGTTCTTGCCGATGTCGTGCACGTCGCCCTTCACCGTGGCCATCAGGATCTTGCCCTTGGCTTCCGGCTTGTCGCCTTTCTCCGCCTCGATGAAGGGAATCAGGTGGGCTACCGCCTGCTTCATCACTCGCGCGGACTTGACCACCTGCGGGAGGAACATCTTGCCGGCGCCGAACAGGTCGCCGACCACGTTCATCCCGGACATCAGCGGACCTTCGATGACCTCGATGGGGCGCGCGCACTGCTGGCGGCATTCCTCGGTGTCCTCGACGATCCAGGTGGTGATGCCCTTGACCAGCGCATGCTCGAGGCGCTTCTCGACGCTGTAGCTGCGCCATTCCTCGTCCTCGGCCTCCTTGACCGCGCCGCCGCCCTTGTAGTCGTCGGCGATCGCCAGCAGGGCCTCGGTGGCCTCGGGCGTGCGGTTGAGCACCACGTCCTCGACCCGGTCGCGCAGCGCTTTCGGAATCTCGTCGTAGATTTCCAGCTGGCCGGCGTTGACGATGCCCATGGTCAGGCCGTTGCGGATCGCGTAGTAGAGGAACACCGAGTGGATCGCCTCGCGTACCGGGTTGTTGCCGCGGAACGAGAAGGACACGTTGGACACCCCGCCCGAGCTGAGGGCGTAGGGGAGGTTGTCGCGGATGTAGGCGCAGGCGTTGATGAAATCGACCGCGTAGTTGTTGTGTTCCTCGATGCCGGTGGCGATGGCGAAGATGTTCGCATCGAAGATGATGTCTTCCGGTGGGAAGCCGACTTCGTCGACCAGGATGTCGTAGGAGCGCTTGCAGATTTCTTCCTTGCGCGCCTGGGTGTCGGCCTGGCCGTCCTCGTCGAAGGCCATCACCACCACCGCGGCGCCGTAGCGCTTGCACAGGCGGGCATGGTGCTTGAAGGCCTCGACGCCTTCCTTCATCGAGATCGAGTTGACGATGCCCTTGCCCTGGATGCACTTCAGGCCGGCCTCGATCACTTCCCACTTGGAGGAGTCGATCATGATCGGCACGCGCGAGATGTCGGGCTCGGAGGCGATCAGGTTGAGGAAGGTGACCATGGCCGCCTTCGAGTCCAGCATGCCTTCGTCCATGTTGATGTCGATCACCTGGGCGCCGGCTTCCACCTGCTGCTGGGCGACCTCGAGGGCTTCCGCGTAGTTTTCCTCGCGGATCAGCCGGGCGAACTTGGCCGAGCCGGTGATGTTGGTGCGCTCGCCGACGTTGACGAACAGCGAGCTGCGGTCGATGGTGAACGGCTCCAGGCCGGACAGGCGGCAGGCCCGGGGAATCTCCGGGATGGCCCGCGGCGGGTACTTGGCCACCGCCTTGGCGATCGCCTCGATGTGCGCCGGGGTGGTGCCGCAGCAGCCGCCGACGATATTGAGGAAGCCGGCGGCGGCGAATTCCTCGACCACCACGGCCATTTCCGCCGGCGATTCGTCGTATTCGCCGAAGGCGTTCGGCAGGCCGGCGTTGGGGTGGGCCGAGACATGGGTGTCGGCCTTGGTCGACAGTTCCTCGATGTACGGCCGCAATTCCTTGGCGCCGAGGGCGCAGTTCAGGCCTACCGAGATCGGCCGGGCATGCCGCACCGAGTTCCAGAAGGCCTCGGTGGTCTGGCCCGACAGGGTGCGGCCGGAGGCGTCGGTGATGGTCCCGGAGATCATGATCGGCAGCTCCACGCCGAGTTCCTCGAACACGCCCTGGACGGCGAAGATCGCCGCCTTGGCGTTGAGGGTGTCGAAGATGGTCTCGATCAGGATCAGGTCGGCGCCGCCTTCGATCAGGCCGCGGGTCGCCTCGACGTAGTTCTCCACCAGTTCGTCGAAGGTGACGTTGCGGTAGCCGGGGTTGTTCACGTCCGGGGAAATCGAGCAGGTGCGGCTGGTCGGGCCGAGCACGCCGGCGACGAAGCGCGGCTTGTCCGGGGTCTCGGCGGTCTTCGCGTCCGCCACCTGGCGAGCCAGGCGCGCCCCTTCGACGTTGAGTTCGTAGGCCAGCGACTGCATGCCGTAGTCGGCCTGGGACACCTGGGTGGCGTTGAAGGTATTGGTCTCGAGGATGTCGGCGCCGGCGTCGAGGTAGGCCTTCTCGATGGCCTGGATCACGTCCGGGCGGCTCAGCAGCAAGAGGTCGTTGTTGCCTTTCACGTCGCTCGGCCAGTCGGCGAAGCGCTCGCCGCGGTAGTCGGCCTCTTCCAGCTTGTAGCTCTGGATCATGGTGCCCATGCCGCCATCGAGGATCAGGATACGTTCCCTGAGGGCGTGCTGGAGGGCTTGCAGGCGGGCGCTGCGATCGGTGAGCGGGCTGGACATGGATGGACCTGGCGTCAGTGGGCGGAAAGGTGAAAAGCATAACAAAGGCAGGGGCTTTCCGACCGGGGGTGGCTGGACCATGAATTTCATTCAAGTTGAAAGATGTTCATCCGCGGGCCGGAAAAGCCGCAGGCGCCGTTTTGTCGCAGCATACGGGCGGAATGCGGAGGTCGGAGTGCGCAGGCGGGTGGCGAAGGGGCGGGCGAGTGGAGTCGGGATGCTCGTGGGGAATCGTGCTGCGAATGAGTCTGGCTCATTCGCAGCACGGCCTGAATCAACTGGCCCTGGGCAGGCTGCAACTGGCCAGGGAGTAGACGTAGTAGTTGAGGCGGTCGCGGTCGGTGCGATTCCATACCTGGCCGACCGACTTCAGGCCCTGGCTCTGGCCGACCGCGCCGGCGATGCTGCCGCACCAGCACATCGGGTACTTCTGCCGATACAGCGGACCGCTGATGACCACCGCGACGTGCCCGTAGGTGCGGCCCTTCAGGCCGGCGATCACCAGGAAGCCCTGGGCCGCCTTCTGCGCGGCCTCGGCGCCGGAGGCGAGCTTGGTCCAGCTCTGCTCCAGGCCGTCGACCATGGCGTTGGCGTTGCCGCGGGGCATCGGTACGCCCAGCTCGGCGGCCACCGACTGGACGAAGCCGGAACAGTTGTCCTTGTTCGGGGTGCCGGCCAGGTAGCTCTTGTCCCAGCTGTTCTTGCAGGCGTTGACGATGCATTGATCGAGACTGTCCATGTATCACCTATGCGTGTCGATAAGGGGCGCTCCGGCCCGGATCATTTCTTTGCGGTCTGGCAGAACGGCGCGAGCGAACGCTTCACGATCTTCGCGCAGCTGTCGACGGATTCGCCCGAGCATTTCTCACCCAGGCGCAGCCCGTCCTTGTCCACCGCCCAGCGCTGGCCGGAGATGTCCTCGCGGTGCACCACCTTGCAGGTGGCGCTGTCGTAGGACACCAGCTCGGCGCTGGAGCCGCTGAATTCATGCATCAGCACGCGTCGGCCGTCCTGGCTCAGGAACACGCCGCCGCGCGACCAGATGCCGCCGTCCTCTATGCGGCAATCGTTGCCGCTGTCGCGGTCGGCCAGGTAGACCGGCGGTTCGGGAAAGGCATCGGGGTTGTCGTCGTTGGGATCCTCGTTGCTGAACATCACGCGGACGTGTTCGTCCTCGCCGCCGAACATGTTCGGCGAGCCGAACTGGGGCACGATTTCCAGCTGGGTGAAAGTACAGTCCGCCGCCTGGGCCGAAAGGCTCAGGAAGAGAGCGGCGAAGCTGCCGGCGAGCAGTTTCATGGGGCGGGTTCTCCGTTGGGCCGCCAGGGCGGCGAAAGGATGGACCAGGCCGCGCCGGGCGCGAACGGAAGCGCCGCCTGGCGACAGCAGGCGGAAAGCGGCGAAGAGGGGACGTGGGGCGCACGCGAACGGGCGCGGATGGGGCGCGGCGAGTCGAAACATATCCCTGTTTCCTCGAAGTCATCGTCCTTGATCGCCAGGGCGGGCCTGGGAGCCCGGCTAGCATACGTGGCGGCCGAAGCCGGTGGAATGCTGGCGAAATGGCGGCTCAGGCCCGGGGCGAGTTCGCCCGCCGTTGTGAAAGTGCGGCGCAGAGAGGCGGGTTTGCTAGAATCGCCCGTCGCCGAGTGAGGAGTGGTTCATGTTGCCAAGACCGTTGGTTGGGTTGGCCTTCGTTTTGTCGTCTTTTATCCAGTCTGTTTCCGCTGCTGAAATTTCCTATAGCCGTGACGTCCAGCCGATCTTTACCGCCAAGTGCGTCGCCTGCCACGCCTGCTACGATTCGCCCTGCCAGCTCAACCTGAGCAGCGCCGAGGGCGCGCAGCGCGGCGCCAACCAACTGCCGGTCTACGACGGCACGCGGACCAAGGCGCAGGAAACCACCCGCCTGTACCTCGATGCGCACGGTGCCGACGCCTGGCGGCGCAAGGACTTCTGGTCGGTGCTCGAACCGCAGGACGGCCAGGCCGCACTGATGGCGCGGATGCTCGAGCTTGGCCACAGCCAGCCGTTGCAGCCGAATGCGAAGATCCCCGAAGGCCTGGACATTTCGATCAACCGCGCCAACCAGTGCCCGACGCCGGCCAGCATCGATGCGTTCATCCGCAAGAACCCAGGTTCCGGCATGCCTTTCGCGGTGGCCGGGCTGAGCGACGACGAATACGCCACTTTGCAGAAGTGGCTGGCCGCGGGCGCCCCGGTCGACCAGCAGCCGTTGCGGCCGACCGCCGCCGAGGCGCGCCAGGTGGCCAGCTGGGAGCGTTTCCTCAACCAGCCTGGGGCCAAGCAGAGCCTGGTCTCGCGCTGGCTCTACGAGCACCTGTTCCTGGCGCACCTGTATTTCCCGGAACAGGGCGCGCCCGCCCACTTCTTCCAGCTGGTGCGTTCACGCACGCCCAGCGGCCAGCCGATCGACCCGATCCCGACCCGGCGTCCCAACGACGATCCGGGCAACAGCTTCTATTACCGCCTCTGGCCGATCCAGGGCGTGATCGTCCACAAGACGCACATCACCTATCCGCTGACGGCGAAGAAGCTGGAACGCGTCCAGGAGCTGTTCTTCGGCACCCAGTGGAACACCGACAAGGTTCCCGGCTACGGCGTGCAGAGCCGCGCCAACCCGTTCGTCACCTTCGCCGCGATCCCGCCACGGGCGCGCTACCAGTTCATGCTGGACAACGCCGAGTACTTCACCCGTACCTTCATCCGCGGGCCGGTGTGCCGTGGACAGATCGCCACCGACGTGATCCGCGACAACTTCTGGGTGGTATTCCAGGACCCCGAGCAGGACCTGTTCGTCACCGACGCCAACTTCCGCGCGCAGAGCGAGCCGCTGCTGGCCTTGCCGGGGCAGATCGACGAGCTGAAGAACCTGCTCGGCCTGTGGAGCGCCTACCGGGACAAGCGCAACGAGTACGAAGACCTGCGCCAGGACGTCTACGCCGACGCGCCGCCGCCGACCTGGAACACGATCTGGCACGGCAACGACAACGCCCTGCTGAGCATCTTCCGCCAGTTCGACAGCGCCTCGGTGCGCAAGGGCCTGCTTGGCGAGGTACCGCAGACCCTGTGGCTGATGGACTACCCGCTGTTCGAGCGAACCTACTACGGGCTGGTGGTGAACTTCGATGTCTTCGGCAACGTCTCGCACCAGGCGCAGACGCGTCTGTACTTCGACCTGATCCGCAACGGCGCCGAGCAGAACTTCCTCCGCCTGATGCCGGTCGACGCGCGCCAGCCGTTGCTTGACGACTGGTACCAGAACAGCGGCAAGCTGAAGATGTGGATGGACTACCAGGCCTTCGACGATGACACGCCGAGCGCGCTGGGATTGCCGGAGAAGCAGCCGAAGAAGGCCTTCGCCGAAGAACTGCTGCGTCGCTACGGCGACCTCAATGCGCGCCCCGACCCGATCAACCGCTGCCTGGACGGCAACTGCTATCGACCGGGCATCGACCGCGAACTGCAGGACGCCGAGCAGGCC
This sequence comes from Pseudomonas sp. HMSC063H08, assembly GCF_001813645.1. Classification (NCBI taxonomy): domain Bacteria; kingdom Pseudomonadati; phylum Pseudomonadota; class Gammaproteobacteria; order Pseudomonadales; family Pseudomonadaceae; genus Pseudomonas; species Pseudomonas sp. HMSC063H08. Next base: position 8,273 of record NZ_KV813469.1, on the reverse strand, counting down.
TTCAGTCGCCTGGTCAGCCGGCCGGCGGCCGGCCTCAAGGTCATCGAGCGCTTCCCCGAGGCGACCATGCTGCGGATACGTACGTCCAGCGGCAAGCGCGAGGTCTATACCGTGCTGCGCAACCGCGCGCACAGCAATGTCGCCTTCATGCTCGGCGAGTCGCTGCGCTACCAGCCGGGCCTGGACACCCTGACGATCTACCCCGGCGTGCTGTCCAGCTATCCGAACTTCATGTTCGATCTGCCGGCGACGGATGCCGAGGCCTTCGTCGGCGCCCTGGAGGCGGCGAAGAGTAGCGAGGACTTCGACAAGGTGGTCGAACGCTGGGGCGTGCGCCGCAGCAATCCGCGGTTCTGGAGCTACTTCCACGATCTGGAGGCGTACATCCGCGAAACCGAGCCGGTCGAGGCGGGCGCGCTGGACATGAATCGCTACGAGAACCTCTGAGTGTCGCGACCCGCTCCGCAAGGGGTGGGTCGGTTATCGCGAATTATTCCTACTAATTTACTAGGGCTTTATCCGCAAGTACCGATTGGCGTAAACTGTCGGCATATTTGCGAGGAGTTGCCATGAGCGCCATCACCATTACCGAAGCTGCCCAAGCGTATCTGGCCGAGTTGCTGGAGAAGCAGAGCACCCCGGGTATCGGCATTCGTATCTTCATCACCCAGCCGGGTACCCAGTACGCGGAAACCTGCATCGCCTACTGTAAGCCGGGCGAGGAAAAGGTCGAGGACACCGCCATCGCCCTGAAGGACTTCACTGCCTGGATCGATGCGGTCAGCGAGCCCTTCCTCGAAGACGCGGTGGTGGACTACGCCACCGACCGCATGGGCGGCCAGCTGACCATCAAGGCGCCGAACGCCAAGGTGCCGATGGTCAATGAGGACAGCCCGATCACCGAACGCATCAACTACTACCTGCAGACCGAGATCAATCCCGGCCTGGCCAGCCACGGCGGACAGGTGAGCCTGGTCGACGTGGTCGAGGACAACATCGCCGTGTTGCGTTTCGGCGGTGGTTGCCAGGGCTGCGGGATGGTCGACATGACCCTCAAGGATGGCGTCGAGAAGACCCTGATCGAGCGTATTCCCGAACTGAAGGGCGTGCGCGACGTGACCGACCACAGCAACAAGGAGAACGCCTACTACTGAGGCGTTTCCGTAAAGCAGAAGAGGCGACCGCAAGGTCGCCTTTTTCGTTGCCGGCGTTTCAGCGCGACAGCGTCCGCGTTCGCCGTACCGGCCAGAGCAGTGCCAGCGCCACCAGCAGCGCCGGCCAGACCAGCAGGTTCACCGCGTTCCAGCCAAGGCTGGTGATCAGGGCGCCGGAGCCGAACGACATCAGCGCCGCCACCAGGCTGTTGCCTTGCTCCATCAATCCTTGCGCGGCGCCGCGCTCGCTTTCGGCGTGGCCCTCGCCGAGCAGGGTGGTGCCGGCGATGAGCATCAGGTTCCAGCCGCTGCCCAGGGCCAGCGAACTGAGCAGAAAATGCATGACCGACTGTCCACCCAGGGCGATGCCGGCACTTGCGGCGAGCAGGAACGCGCCGAGCAGGGCGACGCGACGGTTGCCGATGCGGTCGACCAGCGCTCCGGCGAAGAACGCCGGAAGGAACATTCCCAGCACGTGCCACTGGATGACCCGACTCGACTGTTCCAGCGGCAGGCCGCAGAAGCTCATGGCCAGCGGCGTGGCGTTCATGATCAGGATCATCAACCCGTGTCCCGTCGCGGTGCAGGCGATGGCCGCGCGGACCACCGGCCGCCGCAACAGGCCGCCTATGTCGCGCCAGGCGAGCCGTGCCGGGCGTGGCGCCTGGCCTTCGCGGAGCAGGGCCATCAGCAGCAGGCCGGCGAGGGCCAGCACGGCGATCAGCAGATAGGCGCCGACGAAGGGCTGGGCCAGCGCGTTGCGCGACCACAGCGCCAGGCTCGGCGCCAGCAGCGCGGCGAGTACTCCGCCGGCGAGCACGTAGGCGCTGGCGCGACCTTTCCGCCCGGCATCCACCGCCTCCAGCGCGGCGAACCGGTAGTACATGGCCGAGGCCTGGTAGACCCCGATGCCCAGCGCGCCGAGACAGAACCAGAGGAAATCGCCAGTCCAGACACCGGCGGCGCAGACCAGGCCGCCGAGCACGCCGCCGCCGGCGCCGAGCATCAGCCCGGGACGTCGGCCGTGGCGCTGCATGAAGTGCGACAACGGCTGCACCGCCAGCAGGTTGCCCAGCACCAGCAGGGCCAGGGGCAGGGTGGCCAGGCTGTTCAACGGCGCCAGCTGGACGCCGACCAGCGCGGTCAGGGTTATGCCGATCAGCGAACAGGACCAGTACAGGGCCTGGCCGCAGAACAGCAGGAGCAGGGTCGGGTTGCGTAGCAGCATGGCGTCACTCCGGACAACCGCCGGGCCTGACGACGCGCCGGCTGGAGGCGGGCTGACGGACCAGCGCATCCCGCGGACGCCTTGGCCGGGCCAGCAGTTCGCCGCCGCAGTTCGGGCATTGGCCGCCCAGGCGGGTCGTCGCGCAATCGCGGCAGAAGGTGCACTCGAAGGTGCAGATCAGCGCGTCGCCGCTGTCGCCGGGCAGGTCGCGGTCGCAGCACTCGCAGTTGGGGCGCAGTTCCAGCATGGGAAGGTCCTCGGTGGGAGCGTCAGGCCAGCATGCCGAAGCGTTCGGCGTATTCCTGGGGGCTGACCGAAAGATGCTTGTGGAACGTCCGCCGGAGGTTTTCCGGATGGCCGAAGCCGCACAGCCGGGACACCGTGGCGATCGATGCCTGGGCGTCCTGCAGCAGGGCGCGCGCGGCCTCCAGGCGAACCCGCTCGACGTAGCGACCGGGCGCCACGCCCAGTTCCTGGAGAAATACCCGGGACAGCGTACGCGGGCTCATGCAGGCCCGGTCGGCGAGGGCTTCCAGGGACAGGTCGCCGGCGAGGTTGGCGGGAATCCACTCCAGCAGCGCGGCCAGGCGCGGGGTGCGGCTCGGTTCCGGGGTCAGCCAGGCGCTGAACTGGGCCTGGCCGCCAGGACGCTTGAGGAACATCACCAGGCGTCGCGCGACGCTGAGCGCCAGGCTGCGGCCGAGGTCGGCCTCGACCAGCGCCAGGGCCAGGTCGATTCCCGCCGTGACGCCGGCCGAGGTGAAGATGTGGGCGTCGCCGTCGCGGCACTGCGGGTCGTAGGTGTGCAGGCGGTCGCCTTGCACATGGACGCCGGGAAACCCCTGGCGCAGCGTCGCCACGTCGGCCCAGTGGGTGGTCGCTGGGTGCCCGTCGAGAACCCCGGCGGCGGCCAGGATCAGCGCTCCCGAACACACCGAGCCGAGCCGCCGTATGCGCGGTTCGGCGGCTTTCAGCCAGGCGAGCAGGTCGGCGTTGCGGGTCTGCGCCTCGACACCGAGGCCGCCGGGCACCAACAGGGTGTCCAGGCTTTCCGGCGGACAGTCGCGCCAGGCGAGGTCGGCGCAGATGCGGATGCCCGCGGAACTGGGCACCGCTTCGCTACGCTCGCCGAGCACCTGTATCCGGTAGAAAGGCGGCAGACCCTGGCGCTGGCGTTCGACGTTGGCCGAGGCGAATACCTGCAGCGGTCCGGTCACGTCCAGGCTCATCACGTCGGGATAGATCAGGCAGGCAATCAGGCGTGGTTCGGGCATGGCATGACCTCATGGCGATGGCGGCAGTCTGGCGTCCTTCGGACCTGGCCGCAATGCCAGTTGGCCCACGGATCTTGCCATTCGCTCGCCGGGGCGTCCCGCTGCGCCGATGGCTGGTATCGCCTCGGCACGCCGCATGCCCTATTGTCTGGTAACGGGTGATGGCTTTTTGACTCATCGCTGTAGAGGCGCCAGGGTATTGTCGTCCAGGCCTGTTCCAGCGTTCGGTCCGAGGTAGGGGAGTCAGCATGCTTGCACGCGACGGCCTGGTACAGGCTGGTCTGCCGGATAATCCGTATGCGCGCCAGTTGCGCAACGGTTTTCGTTGGTTGCGGTTCGAAAAGGAGCTGGAAAACGAGTTTCGCGAGTTTCTCAGCTGGAACTCGCTGATGCAGCGGCGTGCTGCCATCGGGGTGGCGTTCCTGATCTGGACGCTGTTCATCGTGGCCGACTGGTTGATGGTGGACATCCGCCTGCATCCCAACCTGTTCGAGCAACTGCTGGGCGTGCGCCTGGGAATGATCGGCCTGCTGCTGGTGGTCTGGCCGGCGGCCTTCCTGCCCAGCCTGCGCAAGGTCGGCGATGCCATCGCGCCCTACTGCCTGCTGCTGATCAACCTGGCGGTGCTGGCCTGCGACGTGCTGTTCGAGTGGCATGGGGTGCCGCGCTTCACCCAGTTGGGCGCGACCCTGGGCATCCTCGCGGTGTTCTTCCCGCTCGGCCTGGCGTTCTGGGCCTGCGTGCGCCTGGCGTTGCTGTGCCTGGCCCTGAACCTGGCGGTATTCCTGCTCTTCGGCGGCGAAGAGAACCTGCGTACCAACCTGCTGAATACGCTCTACAACGGCCTGGTGGTCCTGATCTGTTCGTTCGCCCTGTACCTGCAGGACTACGCCCAGCGCGAGCAGTTCCTCGGCCGGCGGCTGCTGGGCATGATGGCCGAACAGGACAGCCTCACCGGCCTGGTCAACCGGCGCTACTACGAGCTGCTCGCCCAGCGGGCCCTGGAGCAGGGCGCCCGCGAGGAAAAGGGGGTGGCGCTGATCCTGGTGGATGTCGACGACTTCAAGGCCTACAACGACCACTACGGGCATCCGGCCGGCGATGCCGCCCTGCGCCAGCTTGGCGTCGTGCTCCGGCAGGGCGCGCGGCGGCCGCTGGATATCGCCGCGCGCCTGGGCGGGGAGGAGTTCGCCGTGTTGCTCTACGACAGCGAGGAGGGCAACACCCTGGCCATCGCCGAGCGCCTGCGGCAGGCGGTGGAGGCGCTGGGCATCGAGCACCTGGGCTCCAGCGCCGGCCCCTGCCTGACCATCAGCCTGGGGGTGGCCTATTCGACCTCCGGCATGGGCCTGGACGCGCTCTATCGCGAGGCCGATCGTGCGCTCTACGAGGCCAAGGATGCAGGGCGCAACGCGGTGCGCGTGGCGTTCCGGCAGCACGACCGCCTCGAATAGAGGAAACGAAAAAGGCGCCCGTGGGCGCCTTTCGTCGTATGGAGCGGCTCAGCCTTGGCTGGGCATACTCCAGTCCTGCAGGTTGTAGCCGTTGTGGCTGAGTTCTTCGCGTGCCTGTTGCAGCAGGCCGGCAAGCTGCTCCGGATCGGAGTAGGCGGAGCTCGGAATGCGTGCACGGCCCAGCAGGCGGGTGCCGGTGCGATCGACTACGGACAGGCTCAGGCCGCCGTCACTGCCTAGCTCGGACCAGGCAACGCACTGGTATGGCTGGAAGGCGCGCCCGGTGATCAGCAAAGCCTCGTTGAAACGGAGCGTAGCGTTCATGGGAGTCGGTCTCTCTCGTTCATGTCTGTGTGGAACATGGGTGGCGCTTCCCGGCTCCACCGTGTTCGGTCACGCTAACTGATGCTTTCGAAAGCGAAAAAGTCACGGCGTGGCGCGTTTGTGCAACAGGTTGTCGCTTTTTCGAAGGGTTTAGGCGTGCCGAAGCGGTTAGGCGCGGTGTTTTGTCGCAGATTTCCAGGAGGGCGGCCAGGCCGCCTTGCGCTCGCCGCCCGCGCCTGCACAGCCTAGAATGGCGGCCCACCTGTGGCAGCGGACCGCTTCGCATGGATATCGACCTCGCCCGTACCTTCCTGGAGATCGCCCGCAGCGGTAGCTTCGTCGCTGCCGCGGAACGCCTGCACCTGACCCAGACGGCCGTCACCGCGCGCATCCAGAACCTCGAAGGGCAACTCGGCTGCCGGCTGTTCGTGCGCAACCGCGCGGGCGCGCGCCTGACCGCCGACGGCGAGCACTTCCTCGGCTACGCCAGCCAACTGGTGCAGACCTGGGATGCGGCGCGACGCGACCTGCCGCTGCCGGACGGCTTCCGCAACCTGCTCAACCTCGGTGGCGAGGTCAGCCTGTGCAATCCGTTGCTGCTGAACTGGATGCGGCGCCTGCGCGAGGCGATTCCCGGCCACGCCGTGCGGGTCGAGATCGGCCAGGGCGCCGACCTGCTCAAGCAACTGGAGCAGGGCGCGCTGGACGCCGCGCTGGTCTACCAGCCGGAATACTGGCCAGGGCTGCAGGTCGAGCAGTTGCTGGAGGAAAAGCTGGTGATGGTGCGTTCCGTGGTATCCGCGGAGCCTTATCTCTATGTCGACTGGGGCCCGGATTTCCGCAGCCAGCACGATGCCGCGCTGCCGGACCGGGCCAAGGCCGCGCTGGCCTGCAACCTCGGGCCGCTGGCCCTGCAGTACATCATGCAGAACGGCGGTAGCGGCTATTTCCGCACCCGGGTGGTGAGCAGCTACCTGGATGGCGGCACCCTGCAACGGGTCGAGCAGGCGCCGGAGTTCGCCTACCCGACCTACCTGGTGTACTCCCGCGAGCGCCTGTCGCCGACCCTGCGCCATGCGTTCCAGTTGTTGCGCGAAGTGGTCCGCGAGGACAGCGACTGGTCGCAGCGCTGGGACTACGTGATCTGATCGGCCTGGCCCAGGTGCTGCAGCCAGTTGCGGTAGAGCGCGGCGATCAGGTCGGTCTGGCTGACGATGCCGACCAGGTAGCCGGCTTCGTTGAGCACCGGCAGGCAGTGCAGGCCTTCGTCGGATAGCAGCGAGACCAGCTCGACGGCGTGGGTGTCGGCCTGTACGCAGACCACCGGGGTGGTCATGATCGTCTTCAGCTTGGTCCCGCGCAGGAAGCGCAGGCGCTTGAACGGGCTGCCGTCGGGGCGGAAGTGCTTGAGCAGGTCGCTCTGGGTGACGATGCCGGCCAGCCGCCGATGCTCGTCGAGCACCGGCAGGGCCTTCAGGCGGTGTTCCTGCAACTGCTTCCAGGCGTCGTCGATGAAGGTCTCGGTGCTGGCGGTCTGCACGTCGCGGGACATGATCCGTGCCGCGGTCAGCTCGCCCATGCGCCGGCGCAAGGCGTAGCGCTCGGTGTGGTGGATCAGTCGCTCGAGGTCGTCGCGGGTGATGTCGACGTATTCGCCGAAGTCCTGCAGCGCCTGGTCCAGGTCCCGGGCGGAGAAGTCCGTCCGCGCGCTCGGCGCCAGGTCGCGGGTGCCATGGAGATTGGCCCGCGGCGGCTGGTAGGGCCGCGGGTAGGGAGAGCGCATCAGGTTGTTGTAGAGCAGCGCGCAGCCGATCAGCACCAGGGTGGAGAGCAGGATCGGCCAGACCACGTCGATGCCGACTTCGCTCAGGGACGGGTTGAGGGCCACGCTCAGGGCCAGCGCGCAGCTCGGCGGATGCAGGCAGCGCAGGGCGAACATCAGCAGCATGCCGAGGGCCATGCCGACCAGGGCCGGGGCCAGTTCGTGCCCGAACCAGTAGGCGCTGAGGCCGCCGGCCAGGGCGGCGACCAGGTTGCCGCCGAGCATCGACCAAGGTTGCGCCAGGGGGCTGGAGGCGAGGGCGAACAGTAGTACGGCGGATGCGCCGAGCGGCGCTGCCAGGCGCAGCGCCAGTTCGCTGCCGAACAACGCCTGGCAGGCGAATACCGCGGCGAGCGCGCCGATGCAGGTACCGAGTCCGGCGCGCAGGCAGTCGCGCGGTCGAGCGTTCAGGGTCAGGGGGCGGAAGCCTTTCAGCCAGGTGCGTACGGCGGTGCTGGGGGAGTCGTTCATGGAACTCTTCGAAGCGAAAGAAAGGGGCCGTTGCCGGCCCCGTAAGGCACTTTCGTGCTGGAGGCATCCATCCCTGGATGATGGAGTCGGTTCAGGCGAGGAACGGCGGGCCGGCGGCCTCGCGGGATTCCTCGAGGGGGCGGACCACCTGCCGGCAGATCTTGCCGGTATCCCGGGCGACCCGGCGGGCGGCCTCGGGATCGTCGGCGAACGGCAGCAGGGCGGCCTGCTCGCGTTCCTCGCGGGTACTGCCGGCGAGGCTGAGCGCGAGGCCGAGCACCAGGGTGGGGAGGCACAGCAGGGACAACAGCATGTTCAGGCCCCCTGGCCGGCCGCCAGGACCGGCTGCCGCTGCTCCTGCGCGCTGCGCAGGGTCCGCCAGGTGTTGTAGGCCATCAGCAGCATGCCGCTGGCGAAGGTGGCGCCGCCGAGCAGGCGCACCACGTAGCCCGGATGGCTGGCCGCCAGCGCCTCGACGAACGAGTAGGTGAGCGTGCCGTCCTCGTTGATCGCCCGCCACATCAGGCCCTGGGTGATGCCGTTGAC
>NZ_KV813468.1:0-1505 GCF_001813645.1 Pseudomonas sp. HMSC063H08 | reverse complement strand
CTCGGCAGGCTGGATATCGCCCGCGACGATGCCGGCAACCGTGCCGCCAGCCTGCGCAACCTTTCCGGGGTGATCGAGAGCGGCAAGGACTTCAGCCTGCGTGCCAGCCTGATCGAGAACCGTCGCGCCGTGCTGGAAAGCAAGTCGGGCCTGTACACCGCGAAGATGGAGCAGACCGCCTGCATCGAAGGCGTCAACGCGGGCGACTGCAGCGGCAAGCGCAACGCCATCTGGACCATCACCCAGCGCGACAAGACCGAGGTCACCGCCAGCAGCGCCATGGGGCAACTGCTGGCCGGAGGCGACTTCGCCATCGACGGCGGCACCCTGAACAACCTTTCCAGCCTGATCGGCAGCGGCGGCAACCTCACCGCCAACCTCGAAGTCCTCGACAACCAGGGCCTGGAAACCGGCGAGCTGGAAACCATCCGCGTGCTGCGTACCGCTCGCGGCGGCGATATCGGCGGCATCGACCAGAAGTCGCGCAACTTCACCAACCTCTACTGGTACCAGAGCGCCAATTTCGACCCGGCGCGCGCGGGCGAGATCCCCGCCGCGCTCAACGCGATCCTCAGCGACTGGTCCTTCGAGTACGAATTCCCGAGCAAGGGGCCGACCCCGATCAGCAGTGGCGACCAGTCCTACGCAGCGGTGATCCAGGCCGCCGGCGACGTCACGGTCAATGCCAGCACGCGCATCGACAACGGCGTCACCCGCCCCGGCTACACCTTCGTCGGCAGCGGCCGCCAGGTGGGCGACAGCGCGGTGGGCGGCAGCGGGGTTTCGGTGGTCGTGCCGCTGACCTCGCAACTGCCGCCCGACCTGGCGCGGCGCCAGGTCAACCCGGTTACCCTGCCCGGCTTCAGCCTGCCCCAGGGCGACAACGGCCTGTTCCGTCTCAGCTCGCGCTTCGCCGAGGACGGCAATGGCAGCGCCGCGCTCGGTGCCGGCGCCGACCGCACCCAGGGCGGTAGCGGCGTCTCGGTCGGCCAGCAAGGCGCCGGCAACGTCGCCGGTACCTGGCAGGGCCAGGGCGTGCGAGTCGATGGCCTGGCTGGCGCGGCCAACGTCCAGGGTCAGGGCGGCAGCGCGCTCGGCGGTAGCCTGCCGGGCGTCGCCCGGGTCCAGGGCGTGCCCGGCAACGCCACGCCGAGCGCCAGCCACAAGTACCTGATCGAGACCAACCCGGCGCTCACCGAACTGAAGCAGTTCCTCAACTCGGACTACTTGCTCAGCGGCCTGGGCATGAACCCGGACGATAGCAAGAAGCGCCTCGGTGACGGTCTCTACGAGCAGCGGCTGATCCGCGACGCGGTGGTGGCGCGCACCGGCCAGCGCTACATCGACGGGCTGAGCAGCGACGAGGCTCTGTTCCGCTACCTGATGGACAACGCCATCGCTTACAAGGACAAGCTCCAGCTGCAACTGGGCGTAGGTTTGAGCGCGGAGCAGATGGCGGCGCTGACCCACGACATCGTGTGGCTGGAAGAGGTCGAGGTGAACGG
>NZ_KV813467.1:0-229 GCF_001813645.1 Pseudomonas sp. HMSC063H08 | reverse complement strand
TCGAGCCAGGCCTGCGGAACAGGGGAGAGGTTCGAAGTTGGGTAAATTCGGTCTGTGGCCTGTCTTACCCGATCGACAATAGCCAGGGCTGCTACGTCGCCCAGTGCGACCTCCAGGGCGGCGAGCAGGTTGGCCATCAAGAACTGCTCACGCTTGTCCGCGTGGTTTTTTGCGCTTGGGCGTCTATTCCAGTCGATCTGTGCTGAATACCTCGCTGTTACCGGGTCTG
>NZ_KV813466.1:0-677 GCF_001813645.1 Pseudomonas sp. HMSC063H08 | reverse complement strand
CTGTGCTGAATACCTCGCTGTTACCGGGTCTGGCTCGCAGTAGGACGGCCCGATGTGAACCTGGCAGTCCTGGCATTCAATGGCACAGTTCCAGGCATCGGTGTCGAGCAGCTCGGGTTCCAGCATTCGAATGTTCGTGCTGCTGCAGAGCGGGCAGGGCTTGAGCTTGGGGTCACTCATGGCCTGCCTCCCTGCCCGTCGTCGGTGCTGGGCTTAGCTTGGGAGGAGCCGGCGGCGAGCATCTCGGCCAGCTCGTTTTCGGTGTCCCAATCGATCTGCTGAAACACATCCTTTATCGCGTCGAGTGCCGAGCGGCATTTGTTCCAGTTCGCGTACACCTTGTCTTCGTCGTAGATGTTCCGGCCCCGGTACGCATCGACCTGCTCAGGATCGAGCTGCGCCTTGATGGCGGCGAAGTGTTCGAGGCGGATCAGGCGGTAGCCATCAGGCACGCTGTGCTGAGCCTTGGCGGGCGGGGCTGAGCCTGCGAGAACTTCACGCACCTTCTCGATGCCATGCATCACCGTGGTCGGCCATGAGCCATGGTCGGCAGCGTTGACCACTACCCGCAGGACGTGCTCCAGCTCCGCGACCCTGGCCTGGGCGACGTCGCGCTGATTCAAGGCCTTGGCACAAGCCTCGCTGAGCAGGCGCTCATGCTGTTCTGCTGCCGCATC